>JAIKYL010000142.1 GCA_024683255.1 Bacteroidales bacterium
ACGGCCTGGAAGCGGTGAAATCGGCCGCCCGGGAGGCTTGGAATGCAGCTCTCGGCCGTGTAGAAATTGAAGACGGCAATCTGGACCACCTGCACACCTTCTACTCCTGCCTGTACCGCTGCCTGCTGTTCCCCCGGGACCTGTCGGAAACGGATGCTGCCGGGAAAGAAGTCCACTACAGCCCCCACTCCGGAGAAGTCTGCGAGGGGCCCCTATACACGGATACCGGTTTCTGGGACACCTTCCGGGCCCTGCTGCCGCTGGTGAACCTGGTGTATCCGGAAACGGCCTCCCGCATCCAGCAGGGGCTGGTGAACCATTACAAGGAAAGCGGCTTCCTGCCGGAATGGGCCTCGCCGGGCCATCGGGGTTGCATGGTGGGCAACAACAGCGCCTCCGTAGTGGCCGATGCGTACCTCAAAGGCGTCCGCGGCCAGGATATGGACCTGCTGTGGGAAGCCGTTACGCACGGGGCTCACGCCGTGCATCCGCAGGTGAGTTCCACCGGCCGCCTGGGCTGGCAGCTCTATGACTCGCTGGGCTACGTCCCCTGTGATGCCGGCATTGCCGAAAGCGCCGCCCGCACCCTGGAATATGCCTATGACGACTGGTGCATCTATCGGCTGGGAGAGGCTCTGGGCCGTCCGGAAGCGGAACTGGCTCCGTACAAAGCCGCTGCCCAGAATTACCGGAACCTTTTTGACCCGGAATATGGCCTGATGAACGGCCGCCGGGCCGATGGTTCTTTCCGCCGGCCTTTCAACCCGCTCAAATGGGGTGGGGATTTCACCGAAGGAAACAGCCTGCACTATACCTGGAGCGTGTTCCACGACATTCCCGGCCTGATGCAGCTGATGGGCGGGCCGGAAGCCTTTGCAGCCCGGCTGGACAGCGTTTTCACCATGCCGCCGCTATACGACGACTCCTATTACGGCTTCCCCATCCACGAGATTGTGGAGATGACGGTGATGGGAATGGGCAACTACGCCCACGGCAACCAGCCCATCCAGCACATGCTGTACCTTTACGACTGGTGCGGCCAGCCCTGGAAAACCCAGGCCCGCGTGCGGGAAGTGATGGAGAAGTTCTACAGTCCCTGGGCCGATGGCTACTGCGGTGACGAGGACAACGGCCAGACATCGGCCTGGTACGTGTTCAGCGCCCTGGGCTTCTATCCCGTGTGCCCCGGCAGCAACGAATACGCCCTGGGGTCACCCCTGTTCCGGAAGGCCACCGTGCACCTCCCCGGCGGAGACCTGGTTATTGACGCCCCGGAGAATTCGGCCGATAACCGCTATGTCTCTAAACTGAAAGTGGATGGCCATACCTGGCAGACCAACTTCCTGCCTCACGAAGTGCTTTCCGATGGTGCCCGGCTGCGCTTCTCCCTGACCGCGTTTCCCGGGCGTTGAATGGAAATAATTGCAGATGAATATATTATGTAAATCCGCCTGGTTTTTTATTCCAGGCGGATTTGCATAAACAACAAACAGTCAATTAATTACATTTAACGGCTATTTGCCGGTCTCGAAAATCTTTACCCGGCATTTCCGGATCAGTTCCTGCTGCTGTTCATCTTCCAGCTGGTTGAACGGTTTTCCGTACTGCGCCTGGGCCAGATCTTCACGGACGGCCTTGAAAGCATCGGAAACGGACTGGACCGCGGCAGTATAGGCGCCATAGGAGGAACTGTTGTCAATTACGAAAAAGAAGGAGATGTCATTGTTCTTCTCTATGTCCTTCTTGGCCAGGGCAAACAGGTCTTCCTGATAGAGCGTAACCAGATCCCTGTTATTCTTTCCCCTGATATACAACAATTTGTCCTGGCCGTTGAGGCGGATCTGGACGTCGTCCTTCTTGGAAGATTTCATAAATTCAACGATATCCTTCCCCATCTCCGACGGATCCAGGCGCCGCTGGACCATCACATCCGGCTTGCAGACATACTGGATTTTCAACATACCCACTTTCCGGAGTTCTTCCTTCACTTCCTGGATCTTTCCGGATCTCACCTCCGGATTTCCAATGATGTTTACATAAGCAAAACCGTCTCCGTCCCGTACCTCATCCACTTTCTTTCCTAAAGCATCCAGGCTTACATTTTCACCGTTTACATAATACTTTACGGACTCTCCTTCCTGTACCAGCAGAAGGTTCACCTCCGTGGGCATGGGATAGTAGGCTTCGTTTTTCACCGTAACCACAATAATGCCTTCTGCGGCCTTGTCCCCATACTTTTCCTTGTATTTGTCTATGGAAGCCTGGTCTTTGAGCACCTCCATACTGTTAATCTGGCCGGGATCCAGATTCTGGAATTCTTCCTGGGAAAGGGCTCTCTCCTCTCCCGCTTCCGTGCGGACGATAAAGAGCGGGTTGCCTTCACCCCTTACCACAATTTGAGGATTTTTCGTATCTTTGTCCACGGGGACATAGACGGTTTGTGCCTGCAGGCCAATGCCCAGGCATACGAGCGGGAGTGCATAAAGCACCCGCAGCCCTCTCATGAGAGGGGATTTGGATTTTGACATCATAGTAATTCGGTTTTTAAGGATACTGTGATTAAAGCTGTTGGCAACTGAGTAGCCGCTCTTGCTAACAGCTTTTCTTATAAGTAAATACTGATATTCCTTGATATTGGCGCCACTGCGCAGCACGGCGTCATCGGCCTCATA
>JAIKYL010000066.1 GCA_024683255.1 Bacteroidales bacterium
GGTTACGGGCATCAGGGAAAAGGCGCCGTAGTCGTTGATCCAGGGGCTGGGCTGGTGCGTCTGCTTCAGGCCGCGGATGTGGGTGGCGTCGTAACGGTACGTCCAGCCGTCGCCATCGGCCCCGGTCTGCGGCGTCCAGGCGTGCATCCCCCACGGTACGGCAATGGCCGGATAAGTGTTGCCGGTGGACAGGTTGTAGGTGGAAAGCGTTCCCACCAGCGGGTTCACGTAATCCACCGGTTCCACGGCAGGTTTCCGGGCAGTGCAGCACACGGCCAACAGCAGCAATATGGGAAGGAACCTTTTCATAATCAGCGCCATTGAATGGTGGAGGCGTTCACCAGGTCGGTATGGGTAATGCGGAAGCCTTTGTTCTTGCCGTCCAGGCGTACGCGGGAAGGGGCCGTTCCGCTGCGGGTAATTACCAGCGTATGACCGTCCGGCAGTGAAATCTCTGCCCGTTCAAAACTGGGACGGGTGAGGGTGTAGGACGGATCTCCGGGGCAGTCCGGGTAGAGTCCCAGCATGGAAAAAACGGCCCAGGCACTCATGGTGCCGGTATCATCGTTGCCCGGAAGGCCGTCCGGGGCATTCTTGTAATAATCGGCCAGAATGCGTTCCACGGTGCTCCACGTCCACTTTTCGGACCCTTTGAAGCGGGAGAAGAGGTACGGATATACAATGTCCGGCTCGTTGGTGGGGTCGTAGAATCCGCCTTCAAACACCTGCTGCAGCCGCTGGACATAGGTGCGGGACCCGCCCATCAGTTTGGCGTAGCCCTGCACATCGTGCGGAACGGCAAACGTGTAGTTCCAGGCACTGCCCTCGTGGAAGCCGGGCGCGTTGGAGAAGTTGGCGCCGTCGGAGGGATCGAAAGGCGACAAGAAAGCACCGTCGGAACGGATGGGCCGAAGGCAGCCGTATTCCGCGCTGTAATAGTTCCGGTAGCCCAGCGAACGGCTTTTGAAACGGGCTGCGTCTTCCTCATAGCCCAGGGCCGATGCCAGCTGGGACAGCGCATAATCGGCCACATAATATTCCAAGGCGTGGGAGACGGAGTTATCGCCGGAGAAATCGGCCGCGTAGAGGCCCAGGGGGATGTATCCGCCTTCCAGGTACGGGTCGTTGTCCGGACGCATAAGGTTCTCGGCCCCGGGGGAATCGGCCGATTTCAAAAACGCCTCATAAGCTGTGCGGACGTCGAAATCCCGCAGGCCTTTGAGCCAGGTATCGGCAATTACCGGGATGGCGGGGTCTCCCTCCATGGTCCAGGTTTCCCGTCCGAAAAGTTCCCATTTGGGCATCCAGCCCCATTCGCGGTACATGTCGATCATGGAGCGGACCATATCCAGCTGCTTCTCCGGATACAGGAGCGTAAGGAGCGGATGCAGGTTCCGATAGGTGTCCCAGAGGGAGAAAACCGTATAGCGGTTGCCCCCGTCAATGGTGCCGATACCCTTTTCCCGCAGCTTCCTTAGAGGCACGCCGGCGGGGCCGGTAGGGATGGTATAATCGTCTATGGCAGAAGGATTTCCATATTCCATCAGGGGATACTGCCCGTTCACATCGTTCAGGATGCTGGGATGCAGCAGGCAGTGGTATAGGGCCGTGTAAAACACCGTCATCCTGTCCACCGGACCTTCCACGCGGACGCGGCCCAGCGCCTCTTCCCAGGAGAGGGTGGCGGCATCGGCCACCGCGTCAAAGCGGAAGCCCTGCTGCTCGGCGTCCAGGTTGGCCCGGGCGTTCTCAATGGACACAAAGGACACGCCCACCTGCACCAGCACCTCTTCGCCGGCGGCCAGGCGGTCATAGTGGAACCAGAAGCCAATGTCGTCCCCACTCATTTCGCGGGCATAGGCGGTGTACAGCTTGTACTGGCCTGCATCGGCATCCCAGGCGCTTTCCGCGCCCATCGGCCGCTGTTTTTTCCAATAGCCGCAGGCCGATGGAAGCTTGTTCACCCGCAGCACAAAGTACAGCGGAAACACGGCCTGGCGGTTGTAGCAGAAGGTTCCCAGGAGTTTGGAGCCCTCAATTTCCGTATCCGAAACCCGCCGCACCGTGGCGCCGCTTTCGTTGGTAAGGCCTTCCCCCAGATTCACCAGGATATTGCCCTCACCGCCCGGGAAGGTATAGCGCTCCAGGGAAGTGCGGGTGGTGGAGGTGACATCGGCCCGGATACCATTGAGCAGCGATACCCCGTAATAGCCGGGACGGGCCACCTCCTCCGTGTATTCGCAGCCGTAAATGTGATAGTCCACCTGCACCGGCCCGGTGGTGGGCATGGTTAGCACGGATCCTGCCTCCGGACAACCCACGCCGGAGAGGTTCACGTGCGAGAAGCCGGTGAAATAACGGTTTTCGGCCGTGTAGGGCGTGCTCCACCAGCGGCTGTCCTTGTCAAAGACGTTGAGGCTGGAGCCCATCACATTGAAGGGAGAGACGCTCATCATGCCGTTGGGCGTAACGGCGCCAGGGTTGCAGGCCCCGTAATTGGCCGTGCCGATGAAAGGATTCACATAAGAGGTAACCCCCTGCGCATGCAGAAGGCCGCTTACCAGGAGGAGGAGAAGGCTTAGGCGGAGCTTCATACAAGCGTGGCTTTCAAGGTAATCTTGTCTTTTACGTTGCCGAAGTCCTCACCGGCATCCTTCATCTCAATGAGGCGGAACAGGTACTCTCCGGCCTGATCGGCAATCTGCGCCAACGGCTGCTGGATGTAGGTGATGGACGGGGTGAAGAAGCTGTACACGTTGGAGTAGTCGAAACTCACTATCCGGATGTCCTTCTGGATGCGTACCCCCTTGCGGTACAGGGCCTTGAGCACTGCCACAGCGGGCACGTTGGAGGCCATTATCAGGCCGTCCGTCCCCTTGTCCATCACCTTATCGGCCACCTTATCGGCCTCGGCTTCCGTGATGTTGAAGGGCAGATGATAGATGTTGGCTTTCCGTCCCAACACCTCGCGGAAGGTCTCTTCACGGTCGGTCATGGAGGAGACGCGCATGCCGTAGGAGACCATTTCAATCTTTCTGGCGCCCTGTTCGCGGATGGCATTGATGGCCAGGTGCATGGCTTCGATGTTATCCGTGAGGACGGTGGGAATATCCCAGTCCGGATGATGCCGGTCAATGACCACAAAAGGCCGGCCGGATTCTTTCAGGAGCGCCATCCCGTCGGCAGAGCCCTGGCACGGGACCACCACAAAGCCTTCCACATCCTTTTCCAGGAAGGACTGCACCAGCCGCAGGAATTGTTCCGAATCCTCGTCCGTATTACCAAAGAGGACGGTGTAGCCGTGCTTATTGGCCATCCTCTCCAGGTGATTGACTATTGTACCATAGAAGATGTTCCCCATGTCGGACAGGATCACGCCCAGCACCCGCGTGCGTCCCTGCCGAAGGATGCGGGCGGCGTTGTTGGGCCGGTAATTCAGCCGCCGGGCCACTTCCAGGATTCGTTTCTTGGTGGCTTCGCTCACACGGTATTTCTGCTTCCCGTCGGCACCGATGCGGTTGTTCATGACAAAGGATACCAGGGCGATGGAAACGCCGGCTTCCTTGGCTATGTCCTTGATGGTGATGTTTTTGGCCATAGTTCTAATGCTTTTATTTGTGGGGGACCAGGATAAAGGCCGGGTCCGGAATAAGGGTCAGTTGGTTTCCGTGGCTGCGGAAGGAGAAAGGAGTGTCTCCCCTGAGGGTGAACCTTTCCGTCTCCAGCCAGGATGTTTCCGGGTGGGTTCCCTCTTCTCCGGAGGTTGTCCGAAGGGTTTTGAAGGCCGATGCGGCCCCCAGGTCCGGAGCCTGCCCGAAGTAGCGGAGGCCGCTTTCCCGGCCCTGCAGCCGGAAGGGCGTTCCGGGGCTTTCCACCTTCAGGACACCGCTCCCGAGTAAGGTAAAGACGGCGGTCCGGTCCGGGTAGCGGGCGCGCAGTACCAGGGAGTCTCCCTGCAGGTTCCAGCTGCACTGGGCGCGGCCCTCTGCCGGAAGGACCGGTGCCAAACCGCCAGGAAGCAGATCCCTGTCCTTTACGCGGAGGAACTTCACGCAGCCTTCGGCCCGGTCGAAGACCATCTCCACGTCTTTGCTTCTTATTACCAGGCGGGTGTCTCCTTCCGTTACCGTAAGCGGCCCACTGGCTTGGAATTCCTCCGGAGAGGAGTTGTCTTTCAGGAGGAAGGATTCGCTGGCGAGAACGCTGCCTTTTTCCACCAGCGGACGCTCTTCCCGGCTCACCGCCTCAAAGAACAGCCGGTATTCGCCGGGCTTTTTCATGCGGGGGAGTTTGATACGGAACTCTTCGGCACTGCCGGGCTCCGTTTCAAAATGAAGTTTTCGCTTGAACAGGCGTTTCAGGGGCTTTCCGTCCCGTTCCACCCACCAGCGTATGGTGTAATCTTCCAGGGAGGAGAACTGCCGGCGGTTTTCTATCCGGAATAGGCCGTTCTCCGGCTCTACGGCCTCTATGCCGATATCCTGCCAGGCATGGCGTACGGCCGCGGAACGGGTGTCCGGCCGCTCCAGGCTGTCCGGTTTTGGATACAGATAGAATCCGGCGCTGTCGCAAAGCTCCTGCAGCGCCCGGGAAAGGGGAGCGGTGTTAAGGGCATTGACGCCCGCCTTCTTAAGCGCCGCCAGCGTTTCCCGCCGCACTTGGCCGCTTAAGTTGGCACCCCGGAAAGGGACCTTGCAGCCGTTCACCATAAAGGTATCCTTCTTATAGGGCTCAATGCGCCGGAAGGCCACCGGGTGGTAGCTGTCCTTGTTATCCACCTTCAAGTGGAGGGTGTAAAGCTGCGGGGTTTCTGCCGTCCATTGGCGTACGTCCCGGAGGCGGTCCGGCACGGTTTCCGTGGTATCCCGGACACGGTACAAGGCATCGGCCAAAACGGTGCCGTCCTGGTCAATGAGCTCGTAAAACACTTCCACAGGCTTTTCAGAGCGCAGTTCCAGCTGGAAAAGGCCCGTTAGCATGTCCTCTTCCAGCGTGGCCTTCACGTCATAGTCCACCCCGGTCGGCCCGCTTGGAAGGGCGGGTACGTTCCTGCTGCAGGCAAGCAGCACCAAGGCAGCTCCTATGACGGCGAGGCGTCTCATTTCCGGCTTCTTTTCCGGGGACGGGCCTCTCGCCGCTCCATGTAGTCCTCCATCTCGGAGGTCTCAGTTACTTCTTCGGCCGGTTTTTCGTGCTCCGGTTCTACCAGTTCGTAGTCCAGGAGCTTCTGCTCCAGGTTGGTGCCCTTCACGCGGATGCGCACCGGGTCTCCCAGGCGGAGGGAATGGTGGGTGCGGCGGCCCACGGCGCGGTAATGGTCTTCGTCAAAGACATAGAAGTCTCCCCGGATGGTGCGGTAGGAGACCATGCCTTCAATCTTGGTGGGATCAATCTCCACGTAAATGCCCCATTCCGTAACGCCGGAGACATGGCCGTCGAATTCCTGGCCGATCTTGTCCTCCATGAATTCCACCAGCTTGTACTTGGTGCTCTCCCGTTCGGCCTCGGCGGCCACCACTTCCCGCTCGCTGGCGTGCTTGCACTGGGCGGCGTAATAGTCGGCGCTCTGGGAATCGGCCCCGGCCATGTACAGGGCCAGCAGGCGATGCACCATCATGTCAGGATAACGCCGGATGGGAGAGGTGAAGTGCGTATAGAAGTTGAACGCCAGGCCATAGTGGCCGATATTGTCGATGGAGTAGCAGGCCTTGGCCATGGAGCGCAGCGCCAGGATCTGGATGGCCCCCAGCTCCGGTTTGTCGGCCGCATCCTTCATGAGGCCGTTGAGGGTCTTGGCGATGTCCTTTCCGTTCTCGATGGGCCCCACCTTGTAGCCGAAGTGGCCGGCGAAGTCCCTGAGGCCGGAAAGCTTTTCCATGTTGGGGAGGTCGTGCACACGGTAAACGAAAGTCTTGGCTTTGGCCTGGGCCTTTCCGCCCATCTTGCCGCCCGTGGCCACATACTCCGCAACATTGCGGTTTGCGAGTAGCATGAACTCCTCAATGAGCCAGTTGGCTTCCCTCGAGAATTTCTGGTGCACGCCAATCGGCTTTCCATTCTCGTCAATGTCCACCTTCATTTCCGGGCGGTCAAAATCCACCGCGCCGGCGGCAAAACGCTTTTTGCGCAGCTTGAGGGCCAGGTCATTGAGGGTGAGGATGGCTTCCTTGATTTCCGGCGGCACAATCCCGCTCTCGCTGCCTTTGCCGAACTCCTGCTCCATGGCCTGGGGACCGGCGTCGATGATGGCTTGGGCCAGTTCATAGTCAAAACGGTAATCCGAAATGATATTTGTCCGGCCGAACCAGGGGTTGATCACCTTGGCCTGGGGCGTAACTTCAAAGACGGCCGAGAAGGTGAGTTTTTCCTCCTGCGGGCGCAGGGAACAGAGCTTGTTGGAGAGCTTTTCCGGGAGCATCGGCACGGTGCGGTCCACCAGATACACGGAGGTTCCCCGCTCCTGGGCTTCCTTATCTACGGCCGATCCGGGACGCACGTAATAAGTGACATCGGCAATGTGCACGCCCACTTCATAATTACCGTTTTCCAGCTTGCGGAAGCTGAGGGCATCGTCGTAGTCCTTGGCGTCCGTGGGGTCTATGGTAAAGGTGAGCACCTGCCGGAAGTCCCGCCGATGGGCGCGGTCCTTGTCCGTGATGGTGTCCGGAATCTGGTCGGCAGCGTTTTCCACTTCTTTGGAGAAGCGGTACGGAAGGCCGAATTCGGCCAGGATGGCGTGCATCTCCGTCTCGTTCTCCCCTGGCATGCCCAAAACGTCTACCACATGACCGTGCGGCCCTGCTTCCCCGCGCTCCCAGCCGTCCACCACGGCGGCCACCTTCATGCCCCGTACGCCGCCTTCCGGCACCGGGACCGAAATATCGTAAGGCATGGTCTTGGAGCTCATGAGCACCCAGGCCTGCTTGCCCACAATGTGCAGGATACCCACAAAAGGCTTGTTGCTGCGTTCCAGTACGGCGATGATTTCCCCGCTGCGGCGCTTGGCACTGCCCACTTTCTCCTGGGTCACGGCCACCCGCACGGTATCCCCGTGCAGGGCTCCGCGGGTCTTGGAAGCCTTCACATACACGTCTTCCTCCTGCCCTTCTATGCGCACGAACACGAATCCTTCGCGCGACATGAGGGCCGTCCCCACAAACTCCGGTACTACATGCTTTTTCTTCTTCTTTCCACCGGCCGCCTGGCCGCCTTTCTTGCGGTTTTTGTTCTTGGACATATACAGTTTAGGTAAGGTTGTACAAATATAATGAAATTTGCTAAAAATTAAAACATTTTAGCAAAGAAGTTTTAATATGTCTAAACCATTATAGGTCGGGACCTTACCGGTACAGTTCCCGGAGGACGGAGAGGGAGCGGATATTGATGGGCTGGTCCGTGTGAAATTCCAGATAGCGGAGGAGCGTGTCGCAGAGGTCGCTGCGCTGCTGTCCGGAGAGGGGGATGAGCATGGCCTCGGAGAAGCCGCTTTCCAGGAAGGGCTTCAGCAGGGGAGCGTTTTCCCCGGCGAACGGGACCACATCGGCAAAAGTGGGCCGAAAACCCAGCGCCCCCGAGAGCTCCAGCAGGAAACGGACGTGGAAGTTGGCAAAATCCTCCTCCAGGGCGTCCAGGGTTAGGATGCTGCTCACACACCATTCGTACAGGCCGTCCTCATAGGTGCCTTCCCGGAGCGTCCGGAAAAGTACTTCGGAGAGGAACAGGCTCATGGTGTTTTTGTGGAGGTTGCCCCGGATGCCGTTGAGGGTGTCCCGGGCCTGGATGTTCCGGATGCTCCAGAGCTCACTCTTGGGGTTTTCCACTACCTCGGCCTCCAGGATGTTCAGCGGAAGCAGCAGGGCCGTCCCCGCCTTCCGGGCCGATGGTACCAGAAACCCGCGCCGTCCCCATTCCCGCGACAGGGTGTGCACCACTACCGCGTTTTCCCCCACTTTGGTGGTGGTAAGGACAATGAGCTCTGTGGTTCCTTTATTCATTCTTCAAGAATTCCGCCATGGCCCTTAAGGCCTTTCCGCGGTGTGAAATGGCGTTTTTCTCTTCTTCCGTAATCTCGGCGGCCGTCACGTTGTAGCCTTCCGGAATGAAAACGGGGTCATAACCGAAACCGCCTTCCCCATGACGCTCCAGAGCAATTTTGCCCTTCATGATGCCGTCAAAGAAGTGCATTTCTCCGTTAAGGATCAGGGTGACGGAAGTGCGGAACTGAGCCTTGCGGGTGGCGTGCGGTGTTTCCAGTCCCAGATCCCGGGCGGCCGATGCCTCCACCTCCCGCCGGGTCATCTCCGTAAGGAGCTTTTGGATGTTGGCGGCAGGGTCTTTTTCTTCGCCTGCATAACGGGCAGTCTGCACGCCGGGGCCACCTCCCAGGATGTCCACCTCCAGGCCGGTGTCATCGGCAAAACAGTTGAGTCCGGTTTTCTTGTAAATATATTCGGCTTTCTGCAGGGAATTGGCCCTGAGAGTGTTGCCTGTTTCGGGAATATCTTCGGTGATGCCCGCCTCTGCGGGGGTAACCAGCTGGAATCCCTTACCCAGGATTTCCTGCGCCTCACGGAGCTTTCCGCGGTTACCGGTAGCAAAAACAATCTTCATAACAATCTGCTTCAAAAACTGCCGGCACACACGGCCGGCAAAACTACTAACTATTCTTTCCGGCCGCAAAGATAGGCATTTTTTTCGTATCTTTGTCTTTTGGCACTGATATTGTGCCACTTCGGAACCGATTATGAAAAGATACTTTACCATACTGGTTTTACTGGCCGTCTGCCTGTCCGCGCAGGGCCAGTCCAAGAATTTCACCCTGGGTCAGTGGGTGGAAATGCACAACGCCATATTAAAGGAACTTAACCGTTCTTATGTGGACTCGCTGGAGGTGGGCCGCATAGAGCGGGCGGGCGTGGATGCCATGCTGGACGCCTTGGATCCCTATACCGTATATGTGCCGGAAGAGGAGCAGGAGAATTTCCAGATGATGCTTTCCAGCACGTACGGAGGCATTGGCTCCGTGATTTACAAGCCGGACCTTAACGGAAACGTAATCATTAACGAACCGTACGAGGGCTCACCTGCCGCACTGGCCGGGCTCAGGTGCGGAGACGAGATTCTCACCATAGACGGAGAATCCACCCACGGGCTGGACAGTCAGACCTGCTCGGAAAAGATGCGCGGAAAGCCCGGCACCACCGTGGTCTTCACCGTGAAGAAACTCCGCGCGGGAGAGACCTGGAAGGCCGGAGAGGTCATTGAAGTGCCGGTTGTGCGCCAGCGCATCGTGCTGCCCTCCATAGAATATGCCGATATGCTCAACGAGCGGGATGGCTATGTGCTCCTGTCCAAATTCACGGACGGTGTGGGCCAGGGGATCCGCGAAGCCTATTATAAGCTGAAAGCCAAAGGCATGCAGCGCATGGTGCTGGATCTGAGGGGCAACGGCGGTGGCCTCATGAACGAGGCCGTGAACATTGTTTCGCTGTTCGTTCCCAAGGGTTCCGTGGTTGTATCGGCCAAGGGGCGTGCCCCGGGATCGGACGTGGTGTACAAGACCACTTCAGATCCGGTGGACGTGGACATTCCGCTGATAATCCTGGTGGACTCCGCATCGGCCTCGGCCTCGGAAATTGTTTCCGGCGCACTGCAGGACTATGACAGGGCCACCATCATCGGTACGCGCACTTACGGGAAGGGCCTTGTTCAGAGCATCCGTCCGCTGCCGTACGACGGCCAGCTCAAGGTTACCACCGCCAAATATTACACGCCTTCGGGCCGATGCGTGCAAGCCATCGACTACACCCACCGCAACGAGGACGGCAGCGTGGGCCACATTCCGGATTCCCTCACGCACGAATTCACCACCGCCCATGGCCGCAAGGTGCGGGACGGCGGCGGCGTAACCCCGGACTTCGAGGTAAAGGCCCACCGCTATTCCCGCCTCACCTATTCGCTGGTAATGAGCGGGATCGTGGAGCAATACGCTCTCAAATACGTTTGCGAGCACCCCTCCATCCCGGCGGTGGATGACTTCCATTTTGCCGATTATGAAGACTTCGTGGCCTTCTGCGCGGACAAGACTTTCGACTACCGCTCATCGGCCCGGGCCTATCTGGACGAGGTGAAGAAGAACCTGGACGAGGACGGCCTCGCAGAGGCTGCCTCGGAGGAACTTGCGGCGCTGGAGAAGAAGCTGGAAATGGATAAGGATACCTTCCTGCGCCTTAAGAAGGACGAAATCATTCCCTTCATCGAGGAGGAGATTGTGGTCCGTTATTACTTCCAGGAGGCTGGCATCCGCGTCCGTACCCGTTACGACGAGCAGCTTCACAAGGCCCTGGAACAGCCTGCCATCAGCTGGTAAACCATGCAACGTAAAGACCTGGAAATCATGGCTCCGGCGGGCAACTTCGGTTGCCTTATGGCCGCCATTGAAGGTGGTGCCAATTCCGTTTACTTCGGAATCGGCCACCTTAACATGCGTTCGCATTCGGCCAACAATTTCTCCCGGGAGGACCTGCCGGAAATCATGCGCATCTGCCGGGCGTACGGCGTCAAAGCCTACATGACGCTGAACATTACCTTGTACGGGGAGGACCTGCAGGCTGCATATGAGACGCTGGATACCGCACGCGCCGCCGGGGTGGATGCCATCATTGCCTCGGATATGGCGGTAATCCTCTACTGCCGGAAGATTGGCCTGGAGGTGCACATTTCCACGCAGTTAAGCATTTCCAACGTGGAGGCCCTCCGCTTCTACGCCCAGTGGGCCGATGTGGTGGTCCTGGCCAGGGAACTGAATCTGGACCAGGTGAAGGCCATCCACGAAGCTATCATTGCGGAGCACATCTGCGGCCCTTCCGGAGAACTGGTGCGCATAGAGATGTTCTGCCATGGAGCCTTTTGCATGGCCGTTTCCGGCAAGTGCTATCTGTCCTTGGCAGCCTATGGAGCATCGGCCAACCGGGGCGAATGCATGCAGATCTGCCGCCGGGGGTATCTTCTCACAGATTACGAAACCGGCAACGAAATCCAGGTGGACAACAAGTACCTTATGTCGCCCAAGGACATCTGCACCATAGAGTTCGTGGACAAATTCGTGGAGGCGGGTGTCCGGGTGTTCAAGATAGAAGGCCGGGCCCGCAGTGCCGATTATGTGAAAACCACCTCCCAGTGCTACCGCCAGGCGGCCGATGCCGTGGCCGACGGAACGTTCACCCAAGAGCTGGGTACTTCCCTAAAAGAGCGGCTGGCAACCGTCTTTAACCGCGGCTTCTGGGACGGCTATTACCTGGGTGCCCCCATGGGCGAATGGAGTGCCAAATACGGCTCCCACGCTACCCGGACCAAGATTTACGTAGGTAAAGTTACCAACTGGTTCGACAAGATCGGTGTGGCCGAAATCCTGGTGGAAGCCACTCCCCTCAATGAGGGCGATGACATCCTGTTCATCGGCCATACAACCGGCATCCTGGAAATGAAGATAGAGGACCTGCGGGTAGATCTTGAACCCGCTAAGACCTGTCCCCAGGGCGTAAAATGCTCAGTGGCGGTACCGCTGGATTCCATGCCGGAGGATAAGGTGAACCCGGATGCCGCCGGTGAGCGCATCCATCCCCGTCGCGGAGATAAAGTCTTTCGCTGGGTAGAAGCCTGACCTACGGCTCCAACGGCAACATCATTGCGGAGGCGTCGTCCGTCTCGTTGGGGGTAAGCTGGAAAACCATATAGAGGGGGTGCTCCGGGGTATAGGGGAACCAGCCGCGGCCGGGGTCTCCGGTCTTCACGAAGTTTACCCAACAGTCATTCACATGATCGGCCAGCACCTTGTCCAGCGGGGTGAAGGGACGGTCGCTGTGGTCCTGGGAATGGAATACGTACCAGAGTTCGGAGGAGTGGAAGGCACCCTTCATATCGTGCGGCTTTTCCTTGCTGTCCGGCAGGCGGCGGGCAAACTGGTATGCGTAGACCGGCGTTCCGGTGGCGTTCCGGAGTTCGCAGAACCTGTCGATTCCGGCCCCCAGGGCGCCCATGTCGTCCCTGGTGAAGCCAATCATGTAGGGAATATCCTTGATGGAACCGTCCCGGGCTGCGTCTTCAAAGCTCTTGATGGAGACGTAACCGTCCACAATGGGCCGGGTCATGATCCCCGCAGGCTTCCCGGTTTTTTCGGTATAGCGCTTGGGGAGGCTGTAGATTTCTTCCGTGGAGGCTGCGCGCATCTTTTCCAGGGTGTCGTAACCGGCCCAGTCAAAGACCTCTTTGCTCCTTTGGGCAATCTCCTCCAATCCCGTGGCCTGCAGCATGGGCCTGTCGGACACACCGCCGCCGCTCATGATGATGGCCTTTTTGATGAGGTTCCCGGTGAGCGGAGAACTCACCAGGGTCTTCACGCTGCCGGCTCCGGCGCTCTGGCCGAAGATGGTGATGTTGTTGGGGTCTCCGCCAAAGGCGGCAATGTTGTCATGGACCCACTTTACGGCCGCAATCTGGTCCAGGATGCCGTAGTTGCCGGAAACGCCGTGTTCACTTTCTTCACTGAGCAGCGGATGCGCCAGGAAACCGAAGATGCCCAGACGGTAGTTGATGGTAACCAGAATAACATCTTTGGAGCCCCACACCTTGCCGTCCATTTCCGGCTCGAAACCCCAGCCGCCCGTGTACGCGCCGCCATGGATCCAGATGGCCACAGGCAGTTTCCTGCTGCGTTCGCCGGGCGCCGGAGTCCAGACGTTAAGGTACAGGCAGTCTTCGCTGAAGGGAGGATCTCCCTGGAAGAAGAATTCGCTGTTGTAGGGGTTTGAATTGCCGATATGCGGGTCCTGCACGGCGGCCGCGCTGAAATCATCGGCCGGCCTTACGCCGTCCCAGGGAATTACGGGCTGGGGCTCTTTCCAGCGGAGATTCCCGATGGGAGGAGCGGCATAAGGGACGCCTTTGAATACATAAACGCCTTCAATGGAAGTCTCCACTCCCAGTATTTTTCCGCCGTCTACTTTGACAATGGTCTTGTCCTCTTGGGCGCAGCCCAGGGCAAGGGCACCCGAAAGGGCCAGAGCCATAATTATCTGAGTGTATTTCATGACTATGTGGTTTTTCTTTTGTCAAATGTAAGAAAAACCATTGATAATGACAAATTTACCACACCCACAACGTGGGAATGAGAAGCAGCAGCCCCAAGACCAGCAGTACCAGGACAGCTTTCCAAATCCAGGCCAGCCAGCGGGAGTAGGGAATGCGGGCCATGGCCAGGGCGGCCATCAGCACGCCCGAGGTGGGCGTGAGCATGTTGGTGAAGCCGTCGCCAAACTGGAAGGCCAGCACCATGGCCTGGCGGGAGACGCCCACCATATCGGCAAAGGGGGCCATGATGGGAATGGTGATGGCGGCTTTGGCAGTGGCGCTGGGAATGAGGAAGTTAATGAGCGCCTGGATGCCGTACATGGCCGATAAGGATGCCATCGGCCCCGTACCGTCCAGCCCTTCCTGCATGCCGTGGAGGATGCTGTCCACAATGTGCCCGTCCTGCAGGATCACTATGATGCCGGATGCGAAACCCACCACCAGGGCCGCGGAGAGGATGTCTCGGGCGCCGGCGATGAGTTCATCGGCAATCTTGTTGGCCGAAAAGCCCGCGATGATGCCGCAGACAATCCCCATCACCAGGAAGAGGGCGGTGATTTCCGGCATGTACCAGTCCCAGCAGGTAACGCCAACTATGAGCGCAACAACCGTGAGACCCAGAACGGCAAGGATCCAGCCCTGACGCTTGGTGAGTGGTTCCCGGAGGGTGGAGGAAGTGTCCGGGGGGCATTCCACCTCCGGGGCAGCTTTCTTACTCCTTCTGGCGTAAATCCATACCGCCACAACCAGCAGCACCGTAAAGAAAGCCCAGCAGATGAGTCGGTATCCCATGCCGGAGAAAAGGGGCAGATCGGCCATTCCCTGTGCGATGCCCACGGTGAAAGGATTCAGGAAGGCGCTGGAGAAGCCGATGTTGGATGCCACGTACACTACCAGCATGCCCATAAAGGCGTCGTAGCCCATGGACACCACCAGCGGCACCACAATTCCCACAAAGGGAATGGTTTCCTCGCTCATCCCGAAGACGGCGCCGGCCAGGGAAAACAGCACCGTAATGGCTGCCAGGACCAGTTTGTCCCGCTTCCCCACCTTGCCGATGAAGCGGCTGATTCCGGCCGATACGGCTCCGGTGGCGTTGAGCAGCCAGAACGCGCCGCCCACCACCAGGATGAACACAATGATGCCGGCCTGCTTTACAAAGCCGTGATAGATGGCCGAAAAGATCTGCCAGGTCTGGGGCGCGGCAGGGACGCTTTGATAGCTGAGGGTACCGTCATCGGCCGTTACATACTGACCGCCCGGCACAAACCAGGTGAGCACCGCGCAAAGGAGAATGAGCGCGGCAATGAGTACGTAAGTGTTGGGCAGTTTGCGCATTACACGGTGCGGCCAACAAGCTTTTGGGCAAAGTTATCAAGAACCTCACGCTTCTGCGGATCAAATCCTTGCAGCTTGTCAACGGCGCTCCGGTGTAGGGCGGCAATTTCCTTGCGCGCCAGGGCGGGGATGTTCAGGGATTCGTAGATGGCTTTTACGGTGGCAATCTTATGGGCCTTCTGCTCAGGCGTTTCCGCCGGCAGGGCCAGGCTTTCCTGCAGGCCTTGGGCACCGCATTCCAGCGCTTTCACCGTGAGCCAGGACTTCTTGTTGTTCACAATGTCTCCGCCGATGGGTTTGCCAAAAACGGCTGCATCTCCGTACGCATCCAGATAGTCATCGGCCACCTGGAACGCCAGGCCCAGGTCGTAACCATAGGCATAGATGGCGCGGCATTCCTCCTCCGGAGCTCCGGCGATGATGGCGCCCATCTGGGCCGAACAGGCAATGAGGACGGCTGTCTTAAGGCCGATCATCTGCATGTAGTCTGCCATGGGAACCACGTCCAGATTCTCGAAATCCATGTCCAGCTGCTGGCCGTCGCAGACCTCCGCCGCCGTCCTGGAAAACAGCGCCAGCACGGCGGGAAGCACGGGTGCAGGGGCCTGGATGAGGCGCCTGTAGGAATCTATGCACATGACATCTCCGCTGAGGATGGCGGTATCCTGATTCCATTTCTTCCATACGGTGTCCTGCCCCCGGCGCATGGACGAGCGGTCCATGATGTCGTCGTGGATGAGGGTGAAGGTGTGGAAGACTTCCAATCCCGCCGCCGGCTCCAGTATCTCCGGCCCGAAGGAATCCTTATACAGGCCGAAGGTGGTGAGGCAAAGCCGCGGACGCAGCCGTTTTCCGCCAATGGCAATCATGTACCGGAGCGGGTCGTACAGCCCTTTGGGCGCGTCCTGGAACTGGATATTCTGGAAAAGGTCCTTAATGGCAAGGTCTAGGTGGGATTCGCTGATCATGGTATCTTGTGTTTCCACAAAGATACGGCATTTTCCCGAAAGCGGCAAGCCCCTAGAACTCCAGCCGGCCGCCGCGGTAAAAGTCCACCAGACGGGTCTGGAAGAGATACTCGTAAGTGGCCTGGACGGCGTCCGAGCGGGTCTTCAGGAGCTGGTTCCGGGACTCGTTGAATTCCGTGACCGTGGCCTTGCCGTTCTCGTATTTGGCCTGGACCAGGGTGAATGAATCTTCAGCCGCGGCGGAAGCAATCTGCGAGGCCTCCCATTTGGCGCGAGCGGCTTCGGCTGCGTTCCAGGCCTGCTGGATCTCTTTGTACAGGTTCTGCTTCACGCGGCGAAGGGCAATCTCCTGGTTCACCTGGTTCAGTTTGGCGGAGCGCACCTGGTTCCGGGTACTGAACTTGGTGAAGATGGGAATGTTGAGAGACACTCCCAAGTAAGAGCTGAAGTTGCTCTTTAGCTGGTCAAAGAAGGCTTTTCCGCCATAATTGGAGTAGTAATTGGTGCCGCTGCCGCCGCTGATGGAAAGGGACGGGAAGTAATTGCTCTTGGCAATAGCGATGGAACGCTCCGTTCCCTTCAGACGCAGCTCTTCGGCCCGGATGGCGGGGCGGATACCCAGCGCCTGTGCGTAGATATCGTCCGGCGTGCCCAGGAAAACGCCTTCCATGGAAACATTGGGCCGAACGATGGAAAAGCCTTCCCAGGTGCCCAGCTCCAGCAGTTGGGCCAGGTCCAATAGGGACGCGCGCACATTATTATCGGCCTGCACCAGCGTTACACGGCTCTGGGCCAGGGAGGCCTTCTGCTGGGACACTTCGGCGGCGGAGGAGCGGCCGCTCTCGAACATGCGTTCCAGGCGCTCCACCTGCAGGGAATCGATGGCGATCTGCTGCAGTGCAACATCGCGGATCTCATAGCTGTACAGGATCTGGACATAGGCCTGGGCCACCTGGACGCGGATATCGTCCTTGGCCTTTTCCAGATCGGCCAGGGCAGCCTCCAGGTTCAAATCCGAAAGACGGATCTGGTTGTACGTGGCGCCACCGTCAAAGAGGTTCATGTTGGCGCCGATGCTGAAGCCCGTGGAGCTGGAGTTACCGCTCTCGTAGGTATTGTCTCCGCCCAGGCCGCGGCCGAAGCTGAAGTTTTCGCTGGCCGATGCGCTAACGCCGGGCAGCCAGCTCATGTGGGCGGTGTTCCGGTCAATTTCCCGGCTCTCCACGCTGTTGGCCTGCTGGGCCACCGTGAGGTTGTGCTCCATGGCCCAGGAAGTGCATTCCGCCAGGGTCCAGGGATGCGAAAAGTCCGGAAGGGTATCGGCCGGAGCCTGCAGGGCAAAGGCCAGTGCTAAAAGTAACGCTTTCATAACTAGATGATTTGAGGACCCCGGACCTTATCTTCAAGGGAAAGGCCGCTCTTGATTTCAATGTTCACGCCGTCGGAAAGGCCGGTTTCCACCGGACGGTTCTCGTAGGTGCCATCGGCCTTGAGCACGTAGACGAAGGTATCGTCTCCTTCAAACTGGATGGCGCTTTCCGGGATCATGAGTACGTTCTCCACTCGCTGGAGCTCAATCTCCGCATTGGCGCTGTAGCCGCTGCGGATGGTAATGTCGGAAGGAACCTTCACCGTGGCTTTGATCTCAAAGAGGTTGGTGCCGTTGGATTCAGTGGCCTTGGGGGCGATGTACTCCAGGGCGGCGTCAAAGTGCAGGTCCTGCAGGGCGCCCACGGTGATAATCACCGGCAGGCCGATGTGCAGGCGGCCCACCTCCGTCTCGTCGATGTTGCCGTCGAAGATGAGGTCGTCCATATCGGCCACGGTGGCGATGGTGGTACCGTCGTTGAAGGTGTTGGAGTTGATGACGGTGTTACCCACCTTCACCGGAATGTCCAGGATGAGGCCGGCAACGGAGGAACGCACCAGGGTGGAACTGCCGCTCTTATTGGATGAAGAAACACCATCGCGCACAATCTCCAGGGCTTCCTGGGAGGCGGCGTACTCTTCCTGCGCCTGCTTGAGGGCCTGGGCCACCTGCTCGAAGGATTCGGCACTCACCAACTGCTGGTCAAAGAGCTTCTTCTCTCGCTCGTAGTTGGTCTGGGCCTGCTTCAGGTTCACTTCGCTAAGACGCACGCGGCTCTGGGCCGATGAAAGCTGGCTCATCTCCGGAATCACCTTGAGCTTGGCAATAACCTCGTTTTCCTTCACCTGGTCGCCGGCCTGCTTGTACAGCTCGGCCACGATACCGCTGATCTGGGCCTTCACGTTAACCTCGTCCCGGGGCTGGATTTTGCCCGTTACAACGGTGGATTTGGCAATGGTGCCCATTTCGGGCGTGAGTTCCTGGTACTGGATATCCTTGGGACGGGACCGCTGGAACAGGTACACGAAGGTGCCGATGAAAGCGGCCGCCACCAGGATAATCATCAAAATTCTACCAAACTTTTTCATATCAAAATATCTTTTGTTTCTATTATGAGATTGCCGATCAAATCAAGTCGGCAATGACGTTTTGTGTCAGCAATAACCGTCATGCCCGGCCCCGACCGGGCATCTCCTATTCGTCTCTCATGGCATCCACGGGCTTGATCTGCATGGCCCGGGCGGCAGGCATCAATCCGGCCAGCACGCCCAGCACCGCCAGCAGGACGGCTGCCAGCACGGCGGTCCAGAAAGGCACCTGGAAGGGGGCCTTGAGCACGCCGTCCGTGGTCATGGCCAGTTCCACTCCGGAGAGGATGAGCACGCTGAACACGATGGCCGACATGCCGGCTACCAGCGTGAGCACGATGCTTTCGGAGATGATCTGCCCCAGGATCTGGTTGGGCGTGGCGCCGATGGCGCGCCGGATACCAATCTCCGTGGTGCGTTCCTTCACGCTCACCATCATGATGTTGGACACGCCGATCACTCCGGCCAGCAGCGTTCCTAGGCCGATGAGCCAGATAAGGAAATTGATGCCGTTGAACAGGTTGTCTACGATGCCGAAGATGAGCTGGGTGTTCAGCAGGAACAGGGCCTGCTCGTCGGTGGGGTCTACATAATGCTTTCTGGCAATCACTTCCCGCACACGGGGCGTGAGGTCGCTCATCGTAATGCCGGGCTTGGCCGTGAAGCAAAGCAGGTGCACGGTGTTGCCCAGGTTGTAGGCCCGGCGGGCTTGGTTGATGGGGAGGGTAACCGCATCGGATGCACTTCCGTTGATGCTGATTCCGCCGGAATCCCTCCAGTCCACGCCAATCACCGTATAATAACTCCCGTCCACGCTCACCCTTTGGCCCAGCGGGCTTCCGCCTTCGGGGAAGAGTTCTTCATAGACCCGTTTGCCGATGACGCATACCTTCCGCTCCTGCAGATTGTCGGCGTCGTTCAGCCATCGGCCGTATTTCATCTCGGGCGTTTCTATATTGGCATAATCGGCCCGGGCGCCTTTCACTACGGCGCGGGAGGAAGTATGTTCGTCGCGGGTTACGCTTTTACCCCAGAGACTTACGGAAGGGGTAACAGTCTCCAATTCCGGAACCATGTTCTTGAGGCGGTCCACATCTCCGTAGTCCAGATTCCAGGTCCGACCCTTTTCAAATCCTTTGTAGGGCTTGGTGGTCCTGTCGGTTGCTATGATGCAGGTGTTCTGGGCAAAGCCCTCGAAGTTCTGGACCAGGAGTTCCTTGAAGCCCTGGCCGCCGCCGGTTAGGAGCATGAGCATGAATACGCCCCAGAACACACCGAAACCGGTGAGGAGGCTGCGGGATTTGTTCCTGAGGATGCTGTCCAGGATTTCCCGGAAGGTATCTGTATCAAACCACTTTTTCATCAGTCGGCCCTCAATGCTTCAATGGGTTTAACACGCGCCGCTTTCCAGGCGGGGATGGCCCCGGCGATGGTTCCGGCGATAATAAGCAGCAGGGTGGCTTCCAGGGCCACGTCCAGGCCAACGGTGGGGTCCACCAGCATCTGGATCTTCTCTCCGCCTATATCTATCGAGCGCTGGGCTACGGTCTTGTCCATAATCTGGCACGCCACCATCCCCAGGAACATCCCTATATAACCGAAGGCGGCGGTGATGGTAATGCTTTCGGCAATGATGAGTTTGAGGATTTCGCCGGGCTTGGCGCCGATAGCCTTTCGGATGCCGAACTCGTGGGTGCGTTCCTTCACGGTGATGAGCATGATGTTGGATACGCCCACTATGCCGCTGATGAGGGTGAGGATACCCAGGATCCAGAGGGCTATGTTGATCATCCGGGAAGCCTTGTTCATCTCCAGGTTGTCGGTATAGCCGTTGTTGATCCAGATGCCACGGCGGTCGTCCGGGGCAATGTCGTGCCGGAGCCGGATGGCGGTGCCGTACAGTTTCTCGAAGGCTTCGTGTTCCTCCAGGGTTTCCGGTCCGGTGACGGAGAAGGAGATGCTCTCCACCTTGTCCGTGTTGTCGTAGATACCTTTATACGTAGAGAAAGGGATGGGGCACAGGCGCGACATTTCCGATTCGTCGGTGTGATAGATGCCGACAACCCGGTAGGAGATGGCGCCGGCGGCAATCCATCGGCCCAGGATGGCGTCCGGGTCTTTGGGGGACAGTTCCCTGGCTTGATAGAGGCTGATGACAATGACTTTGCGGCGTTCGTCCACATCGTCCGGATTCAGGAAGCGGCCGGTGTACATCCGCATCTTTTCGGCCTCCTTGTAGTCCGGCATCACCCCGCGGAGGGCGCCGGACACGCTGAGTCCGTTCAAGGATAGGGAGACGCTGGTGACGCCGGTTCCGCGATAGACGTCGTGGATAATCCCTTTCCACTGCTCTGATTCGGTGAAAAGGACATCGCTCTCGTCCAGCTGGATGTCCCGCCCTTCCTTGTATCCGGCATAGGGCTTGGAGGTACGCCAGCCCTCTACGGTGATATTCTGTGAGATATAGTCCTCGATATTGCCCATGAAGGAGTTCATGAGGCCGTTGCCGGCTCCCAGCAGGGCAATGAGCAGGAAGATACCCCAGCTCACCGCGAAGCCCGTTAGGGCCGTGCGGAGCTTGTTGTTGCGCAGGGTGCTGCTTATTTCGTGGAATAATTCTCGCATTACTTGATGATGCTGCCGCCCCAGGCGGAGTGGGACCGGTTCTCTTCTATCTCGCCGATGATGCCGTCCTTGATGTGGATGATCTTGTCCGTCTCGTTGGCCACGCCGCCCTCGTGGGTAACCACTATGATGGTGAGGCCTTCTTCCTGGTTCAGCTGCTTGAGGAGCTGCATCACTTCCACGCTGGTCTTGGAATCCAGGGCGCCGGTGGGCTCATCGGCCAGGATGATCTGCGGCTTGGTGATGAGGGCGCGGGCGATGGCCACACGCTGCTTCTGACCACCGGACATCTCGTTGGGGAAGTGTCCGGCCCACTGGGTAAGGCCCAGCTTCTCCAGATACTCCATGGCCATCTCGTGCCGCTTTTTCCGGCCTATGCCCTGATAGTAAAGCGGCAGTTCCACGTTCTCCACGGCCGTCTTGAAGTTAATCAGGTTGAAGCTTTGGAACACAAAGCCGATCATCCGGTTGCGGTAGTCGGCGCTCTGGCGTTCCGAAAGGTCCTTGATGAGGGTTCCGCCCAGGTGGTAGGTTCCTTCGTCGTAATTGTCCAGGATGCCCAGGATATTGAGGAGCGTGGACTTTCCGGATCCGGATGCACCCATGATTGAGACGAATTCGCCCTTTTCTATATTAAGGTCAATGCCTTTGAGCACGTGCAGGGGCTGCCCGTTGTCATAGGTCTTGTGAATTCCGTTAAGCTCGATAAGCATCTTGTCGCTGTATTAGTATGCTATTACACTGCAAATATAAGGCGCTTTTTTTATTCTGCAAAATTTTTTCGATAAAAAGGCCGATTTTTTCGACGAGTAATCCGGTGCCGGTCTTCTCTTCTTTGCAAAAAACCTGCCCTTTTGGAAAAAAATCACTATTTTAGCGGTCCGTAACTGAAAAGAATACAATAACAGATATTATGGCAGATCAGATTAAGAAAACCCTTCGCGACTCGGCGGCCATGCGCTGGACAGCCCTGCTGCTGCTGGCCCTCGCGATGTTTTGCAGCTACATTTTCATGGACATCCTGTCCCCCATCAAGGACCTGATGCAGGAAACCCGTGGATGGGACTCCACCGCCTTCGGAACCATGCAGGGCAGCGAGGTGTTCCTGAATGTATTTGTGTTCTTCCTCATCTTCGCGGGTATCATCCTGGATAAGATGGGCGTCCGCTTCACCGCCGTGCTAAGCGCCGGGGTGATGCTGGTGGGCGCTATCATCAAGTGGTTCGCCGTGAGCGAATCCTTCATGGGCAGTGGCCTGGAGACCTGGTTCACGAACAACCTCAATTATATTCCGCTCTTCGATGAGCTGGGCGTGTCGCCTTTCTACCGGGGCATGCCGGCATCGGCCAAACTGGCGGCCTGCGGCTTCATGATCTTCGGCTGCGGCTGCGAGATGGCCGGCATTACGGTGAGCCGCGGTATAGTGAAGTGGTTCAAGGGACGTGAGATGGCCCTGGCCATGGGTTCGGAGATGGCCCTGGCCCGCCTGGGCGTTGCCACCTGCATGATTTTCTCCCCCTTCTTCGCCAAGCTGGGCGGCAGCGTGGACGTTTCCCGCTCCGTGGCCTTCGGCGTGGTGCTCCTTTGCATCGCCCTCATCATGACCATCGTCTACTTCTTCATGGACAAGAAGCTGGACAGCCAGACCGGAGAGGCCGAAGAGAAAGACGACCCGTTCAAGGTGAGCGATATCGGCAAGATCCTCTCGGACGGCGGATTCTGGATCGTGGCCCTGCTGTGCGTGCTTTATTACAGCGCCATCTTCCCCTTCCAGAAGTATGCGGTGAATATGCTCCAGTGCAACCTTACGCTGGTGGAACCCGCAGCCGATTCCTTCTGGGCCGGTTCCAGCGTAACTATAGTCCAGTACGTCATCATGCT
>JAIKYL010000245.1 GCA_024683255.1 Bacteroidales bacterium
TTGCGGAAGAGCAGTATTCCGCTAACAGTATTCAGGTTTTGGAAGGCCTTGAGGCGGTGCGCAAGCGCCCCTCCATGTATATCGGAGACATCGGCGAACGGGGACTTCACCATCTGGTATATGAGGTGGTGGACAACTGTATAGACGAGGCCATGGCCGGCTTCTGTACGGACATAGACGTAAAGATCCTGGAAGACAATTCCATCCGGGTGCAGGACAATGGCCGAGGTATCCCCACGGGCATGCACGAGAAAGAGCACCGCAGCGCCCTGGAAGTGGTCCTTACGGTCCTTCACGCCGGCGGTAAGTTCGACAAGAACAGCTACAAGGTCTCCGGCGGTCTGCACGGTGTGGGTGTGTCCTGCGTGAACGCCCTCAGTGACCTGCTGGTGGCGGAGATCCACCGGGAAGGCAAGATCTTCGTGCAGAAGTACTCCAAGGGCAAGCCCATCACGGAGGTTCAGGTGGTTGGCGAAACCCAGGAGCACGGCTCCATCATCACCTTCCATCCGGATGCCACCATCTTCACCCAAACCATCGTGTATAAGTACGAGACCCTGGCCAACCGTCTTAGGGAACTGGCTTTCCTTAACAAGGGCATTCGCATCACCCTCACGGACCTGCGGGCCAAGGTGGACGAATTCGAGACGGCGGAGGACGGTGAGCGCAAGGCCACCGGCCGCCAGGTCTTCCGTTCGGACGTGTTCTATTCGGAGCTGGGCCTCCGGGAATTCATCGATTATCTGGACGCCGGGGAGCCCAAGCTCATTCCGGAGCCCATCACGGTGAATTCGGACAAGGTCATTCCCATTGACATCGCCCTTCAGTACAACACCGGTTTCCGGGAGCGCATTTACTCCTATGTGAACAATATCAACACCATTGAGGGCGGTACGCACCTGCAGGGCTTCAAGATGGGCCTGTCCCGTTCTCTCAAGAATTATGCGGAGAAGAACAACCTCCTGTCCAAGTTCAAGGGAGACCTTTCTCCGGAAGACTTCCGCGAAGGTCTCACCGCCGTCATTTCCGTAAAGGTGGCGGAGCCGCAGTTCGAAGGTCAGACCAAGACCAAGCTGGGCAACCCGGAGGCCACATCGGCCGTGTCCCAGGCCACTGCCGCTGCCATGGACATGTACCTGGAGGAGCACCCCAAGGAGGCCAAGGTCATTGTGGAGAAGATCGTACTGGCTGCAACGGCCCGTGCCGCAGCCCGCAAGGCCCGCGAAATGGTGCAGCGCAAAACACCCATGGGCGGCGCCGGTATGCCCGGCAAACTGGCCGACTGCAGTGACCACGATCCGGAGAAATGCGAACTCTTCCTGGTGGAGGGAGACTCCGCAGGCGGTACCGCCAAGCAGGGCCGTGACCGCCGGATCCAGGCCATCCTGCCGTTAAGAGGTAAAATCCTCAACGTGGAGAAGGCCGCCCAGGACCGTGCCTTCGAAAGCCAGGAAGTGCGCAACATTTACACCGCCCTTGGCGTTACGGTGGCCCAGGAAGACGAAACCGGAGAAAAGCACATGGACCTTTCCAAGCTCCGTTACCACAAGGTTATCATCATGACGGATGCCGATGTGGACGGTTCCCACATCGCCTGCCTCATCCTCACCTTCTTCTTCCGCTACATGTTCGACTTAATCAAGAACGGTTATGTATACCTGGCCACGCCGCCGCTTTACCTGGTGAAGAAGGGCAAGGAGGAGCGTTACTGCTGGACGGACGCCCAGCGGGAAGCCGCCACCGCGGAACTGGGCCGTGGAAGTGATAAGGGCGTTACGGTTCAGCGCTACAAAGGTCTGGGTGAAATGTCGCACGACCAGCTTTGGGAAACCACCATGGATCCCAACCGCCGGGTGCTGCGCCAGATAACCATCGAGAACGCGGCCGATGCAGAGCGCACCTTCTCCATGCTCATGGGAGACGATGTTCCGCCGCGCCGGGCCTTCATCGAAGAAAACGCGCATTATGCAAATATCGACGCCTAAACTCTCGCGGAAGTTTTATCCGCTCATCCTTCTTTTCGCAGTCCTTGTGCTCCTCATGCCAAGGACCGCGAAATTCAATTATGACTATAAGAAAGGAAGCCCCTGGCCGTACGAGACGCTGGTTTCCCAGTTCGACTTTCCCATCCTCAAGACGGAAGATCAGATCCAGGAGGAACGGGAACAGGGAGGCGCCAGCGTTATTCCGTATTACCGTTATTCGGACGAGGTTGTATCGGCAGCGGTCCGTAACATCCAGAGCCTGGACCTGGGGGAATACAACAGCCTCCGGCCCGCCATTGTCACGCGCCTGAACGACATCTACGCAAAAGGCATTATCTCGGACGGCAAGGTCAAAGTGGAGCGGGGCTATGCGGAAGTATCTGAGAGTCTTATCTATATCCAGCGGAACAAACGCGCCACGCAGTACCCCCGTTCGGAGGTATACAAGGTTTCGGACGCCCGGGACCAGCTGGTGGTGCTCATGTCCAAAACGTATCCTTCGGTGAACCTGGATTCGCTGTTCCGCCGCGGCGGGGTTTATGAAACCATCGTCCCCAACCTCATCTACGACCGTTCCATGACGGAACTCAGCCATGCGGAATCGGCCGATTATATTTCGCCCACGCTGGGCTATGTGCGGGCCGATGAGAAGATAGTCTCCAAAGGAGAGATCATCACGGCCGAGGTGGCCCAGATGCTGGACAGCTATAAGGAAGAATACAACAAGGTATTCGGCTACAGCGGTCCCCGCATCCTGCTGTATCTGGGGAATATCCTAATCGCCCTGGTGCTGGTGACGCTCCTGTATCTGTGCATCCTGCTCAGTAACCGCTTGGTATTCAATGATAAGAGCCGGTATCTATATTTGCTTTTCGTCTTCCTTTTTTCGGCCGTTGTCACCTTCCTGATGGAGCGTTTTGCGCCCGGGTATATGTACCTTATCCCGTATCCGGTCTTCGCCCTGTACCTGCGGGCTTTCTTCCGCAAGCGGGTGGTGTTGCCGGTGTATGTGATTTGCCTGCTTCCGCTGCTGATTTTTGACGGTAACGGCATGGAACTCTTTGTCATGTACCTTACGGCGGGCATTGTCACCGTCCTTACCTTCCAGTCCCTTAGCAAGGGCTGGCTGCAGTTCCTCAACGCCCTCATCATCTTCGGCGTGGAACTGGTGGTGTTCCTGGCCTTCCGTTTTATAGATGCCGGTAGCATCTCTACCTGGTGGCTCAACCTGGTGCAAATCTTCGTGGGCTCCATGCTCACGGTGGCCCTCTATCCGCTCATCTATTTGTTTGAGCGAATTTTCAACCTGGTTTCCAGCACCAAGCTCAATGACTTGGCCGATACCAACAATCCGCTCCTGCAGGAACTGTCGGCCAAGGCGCCCGGCACCTTCCAGCACTGCCTGCAGGTGATGAACATGGTGGAAACCGTGGGCCGCTCCCTGGATGCCGACGTGCCGCTGCTGCGGGCCGCCGCCCTTTACCACGACTTGGGCAAGATGCGGAACCCTCTCTGCTTTGTGGAGAACGAAAGCGTGAATCCCGGCGCCGTGAAGTATCACGACGGAAAAACGCCCCAGGAGAGCGCTGCAGACATTATCCGCCATGTGGACGATGGCGTAACCGTTGCGGAGGAGCACCATCTTCCGGAGGTGATCAAGGAGTTCATCCTCTCGCACCACGGCACCTCCTATACGGGCTATTTCCTCAACAAGTATCTAAACGACGGGGGAGACCCGTCGCAGATATCGGCCTTCCAGTATCACGGCCATAAGCCTGTGACCAAGGAGCAGGTGATCCTTATGGTGTGCGATACGGTGGAGGCCGCCTCCCGTTCCCTCAAGGAGTTCACCCCGGAAGCCTACGACAAGTTTGTGGAGAACATGGTGGCTGCCAAGGAAAAGGCCGGCCAGCTGGAAGAGGCCGATATTTCCATCCGGGAAATGAACGTGATGAAGACCGTACTCAAGCAGTATCTGCAGCAGCTTTATCACGGCCGGGTGGCGTATCCCAAGCGCAAAGGCGCGTAGCGGTTGCTTGTTTGGCGCATTTTTACTAACTTTGCGCCCCAATTTGAAAATATTAAATAACAGATAATCATGAACATTGTAAAGAACCAGCCCGATGCCCTGAACTATCAGATAACCATCGAGATTGCAGCTGCAGACTATGCAGAGGCGCTCCACAAGCGCCTCAACGAGTACAAACGGAAAGCGGATATCAAGGGCTTCCGCAAGGGAATGGCCCCGCTGTCCCTCATCCAGCGCCTTTATGGAGACCAGGCCCTCTATGACAGTGTGAACAGCCTGGTGGGCGAGTCCCTGGACAAGTTTATCCAGGAGGAGAAAGTCCGCGTGGTGGGTGAACCCCTTCCGTCGGAGGATCAGCCGCAGCTGGAGTGGAAGGCCGGTAACGACTTCACCTTCAAGTTCGACATTGCCCAGACTCCGGAGCTCAATTTCGAAGTGGGCAAGGCCGACAAGCTCCCTTACTACGATATCAACATCACCGCAGAACAGAAGAAGGCCGGCAAGGAGCAGCTGCTGCAGCAGTACGGTTCCCTGCAGGAAGGCAAGAAGGCCGGTGAGAACGATTATATCATTGCCGATATCGCCAACGAGGGCCACAGCGCAGAGGGCGTGTACATCTCCATCGCCAATGTGGCGGAGGAAGCCCGCAGCGCCTTTATCGGCAAGAAGGCCGGCGACAAGTTCCAGCTGGACGTGAACGCCGCCTTTACCAATGAGACGGACCGTGCTGCCATGCTTAAGGTGGACAAGGCCCGCCTGGCCAGCCTGGATCCCATGTTCAACTTCACCGTTGTAAACGTGAAGACGTATGTGGCCGCCCAGGAAAACCAGGAGACCTACGACAAGATCTTCGGCAAGGATGCAGTTACCACGCCGGAGCAGTTCGAGGAGAAGGTGGTGGAGCGCATCAAGGCTTCCCACGAGCAGGATGCCAACTACCGTTTTGGTGCCGATGTGCGCAAATACTTCGTGGAGAAGGCCAAGCTGGAGCTTCCGGAAGCTTTCCTCAAGCGCTGGCTGGTGTATGCCAATGAAGGCAAGTTCACCGCCGAGCAGGTGGAGAAGGAATTCCCTGCCTTCATCGAGGACTTCAAGTGGCAGCTGGTTCGCGGCTACATCATGCAGAAGTTCAATCTCAAGGTGTCCCAGGCCGATATCCAGGCCGCTGCAGAGAACTATGTGGCTTATCAGTACGCCATGTACGGCATGGCCGGCGTGCCTCAGGATCTCATCCGTTCCTCGGCCCAGAACATGCTGCAGGACCAGAACCAGTACCGCCGTCTGGAAGAGCAGTGCGAGGACAACATCGCCATCGCCAAGGTCCGTGAGGAGGTAACCCTCCAGACCAAGAAAATCTCCCAGGAGAAATTCCGTGAATTGAAGTAATTGTCATTCAGTAATTGTCATTCTGAGCGAAGCGAAGAATCTATGACCGATTTTGAGAAATTTGCCGTAAAAGGCCGGGGCATCAGCTCCATGACCCTTAACCGTTACACCTCTGTGTATGACGGCTACATCAATCCCACCATTACGGAGGAGCGCAAGCTCAATGTGGCGCAGATGGACGTGTTCAGCCGCCTCATGATGGACCGCATCATCTTCCTGGGGGTTCCCATCGATGACGACGTGGCCAACATCATCCAGGCACAGCTGCTGTTCCTGGCATCGGCAGATCCGCAGGCCGACATTACCATGTACCTGAACACTCCCGGCGGGCAGGTAACTTCCGGTCTTGGCATCTACGACACCATGCAGCTGGTTCAGCCGGACGTGGCCACCGTGTGCACGGGCATGGCCGCCTCCATGGGCGCTGTGCTGCTGTGCGCCGGGGAGAAGGGCAAGCGCAGCGCGCTGCCGCATTCCCGGGTGCTCATCCATCAGCCCCTCGGCGGTGCCCAGGGCCAGGCCACGGAGATTCTCATCGCCGCCAAGGAGATTGAGAAAACCCGTACAGAGCTCTTCAACATCATCTCTGAGCACAGCGGCCAGCCTTACGAGAAGGTGGCGGCCGACGGGGAGCGCGACTATTGGATGACCGCCCAGGAAGCCCTGGAGTACGGTATGGTGGACGAGATTCTGCGTAAGAGAGAGAAGTAGATGCCGAAGAAAGGAAAT
>JAIKYL010000009.1 GCA_024683255.1 Bacteroidales bacterium
GGCCTATCTGGCCGTCAAGGGTTTCGATCCCAAGATGGATGACGCCGTTATCCTGGAGGACTTCAAACCGTCCGAGCTCAACCAGCCCGGCCAGGAGTACCCGATGGTGAACTCCCAGGGCTATGCCCGCTTCAAGGTGAACGCCCCCAAGGCCACTTCCGTGATTGTGAGCCTGGGTCTGGGCGGTTCCGGCGGCACCGTGCTCCACAAGGCCGAAGACGGTTCCTGGATGGGTACCACCTCCGGTCCCATGGACGAGGGCTTCCACTATTATCACCTCACCGTTGACGGCGGCGTACTCAACGACCCCGGCACCAACAACTACTATGGCTCCACCCGTTGGGAGAGCGGTATTGAAATCCCTGCCCACGATGCAGATTTCTATGCCATGAAGAACGTCCCTCACGGCAAGGTTCAGCAGGTTCTCTTCTGGTCCAACAGCACCAACCAGAACCGCGTGGCCTGGGTCTATACTCCGCCGGAGTACGACAAGAACAAGAAGAAATATCCGGTGCTCTATCTGCAGCACGGTTGGGGTGAAAACGAGTATGCCTGGTGGAACCAGGGCCATGCCAACCTCATCATGGACAACCTTATCGCCGACAAGAAGATTGAACCGTTCATCATTGTGATGACCTACGGCATGACCAACGAGGGCTTCCGTCCCGGCCAGATGCCGGCCGCCCGTCCCGCTGCCGCTCCCGGCGCAGGTGCACGTCCCGCAGGTCCTGGCGCCCCCGGTGCGGCTCCCGCTCCCGGCGGAGCCCCCCAGGCTCGTCCCGCACGTCCTGCCGGCGGCATGGGCATGATGATGAACAATGGCTTCGAGGCCGTTCTCTGCGACGAACTGATTCCTTACATCGACGCCAACTTCCGCACCATCGCCAAGAAGGAAAGCCGCGCTATGGCCGGCCTGTCCATGGGCGGTATGGAAACTCACACCATCACCCTGGCCCGTCCGGAGGTATTCGGCTGGTACGGTCTGCTTTCCGGTGGCACCTATTCCCCGGAAGAAGTCCAGGGTACCGGTGTGAAGGGTATCTTCATCGGCTGCGGCAGCAAGGAAGGTCCGGATCAGATCCGTTCCGCTGCCCAGAAGCTGCAGGAAGCCGGCTACAACGCCAAGGGATATGTCTCCGAGGGCACTGCCCACGAGTTCCTCACCTGGCGCCGCTGCCTGTATGAAATGGCTCCGATGCTCTTCAAGAAGTAACTGACAATCAGCATTATACGCAAATACCCTGCTGCACTTTTACAGCAGGGTATTTTTATGATATACTCTGGCTCAGCTTGTTAAACTACGCTTAACGGCGTGGCCAGAAGCCGCGCTGCTGGATTTGGACATTGGGGTCGATGGTCCTGGCAATGATTTCGGCCATCTTACGGGCACCGGCCTGGGTGGGGTGGATGCCGTCTTCGTTGATGAGCGCCTGCTGGTCGGCAAAAGGCGTATGGAGATCGATCAGGCCCGCCAGAGCGTTCTTCTTGACGGCCTTCTCCAGCAGGGGGATGATTTCCCGGGCAATCACTTCCTCGCTGATGTCCCAGCTGGGCTTGAACGCCGGGATGGGAGTGCAGAGATAGATTTTAGGCTGGGAAGGGAGAGCCTTCAGAGCATCTATCATCTGCTGAAGATCTTTCTCAAAATCGGCCTTGTGTACCCAGTTGTACGGCTTGGAGTCGTTGGTGCCCAGTTTGATAACCACCACGTTGGGGTTGAAGGCCAGGGCATCTTCCCAGGCCAGCTCCTTCATGATGGGGAAGTCGCCCTTGTTCAGGAGGGTGCGGGCGCTGACGCCGTAGTTCTTGACCCAGTAGCCCTCTCCCAGCATCCTCTGCATCTGGCCGGGATAGCCGTTGGTGTCGCTGAGGTCTATGAGATAGCCGTCCGTGATGCTGTCGCCGATGCAGGCCACCCGCACGGCGTCCTGCTTGGGCGCGGGCAGGTTGTCCAGCCAGGCCGATAAATCGGCCACCATCTGGTCGTGATAGGCGAAGAAGGGCATGTATCCGTAGCCATGGCCACCGGTGGGGTAAATGTGGATGGAGCAGTTGTTTCCGGCGTTGCGCATAGCCGTGTAATAGGCAATGGCATTGGGCACCGGCGGAACCAGGTTGTCGTCGCTGGAAAGCAGCAGGATGGCAGGTGGGGTGAGGTGGGAACGCACCTGCAGTTCATTGCTATAAAGCCGCACCAGCTCCGGGTCTTTCTGCCCTTCTTCTCCCAGGAGGCCGTCCAGGGAGCCCTGGTGCGTACCGCGGCCCATGGTAATCACGGGATAAAACAGGATCTGGAAATTGGGTCGAAGTTCATACGGGGTATGCGTGGCAATGGTGGATGCCAGGTGACCGCCGGCCGATGAGCCCATGATGCCGATATCGTCCGGATTGATCTTCCATACGGCGGCGCTGTCCCGGAGCAGGCGCATGGCACTTTCCACATCCGAGATAGGCAGGGTCCTGTCCCCGTGGGGGATGCGGTAATTGACCATGGCAAAGGCGATTCCCTTATTGTTGAAAAACTCACTCCACGCTCCGCATTCGTGGGTGTTGGAAAGCACGGCGTATCCACCGCCGGGGCAGCCCACCACAGCCCGTCCGGTGGGCTGTTCCGGCAGCCATACAACCAGCTGTGCAGCTCCGTCAGGGGTCAAAGGAAGGGTGAATTCCCGGGCCGTCTGGGCGGAGATGGCCGTACAAACGGCCGCCATTAGCAGGGAAAGGAAGAATTTTTTCATAACTATAGTTTATTTAAGTACTACAAATATAAAAAGAAAAATCACTATATTTGTTAGACTATAACCATTTAAAGCATGAATAAATTTCTGGCCACACTGCTTGCCGCATTATTTGCCTTCACCCTTTGGGCCGCAGACGGGACTTCTCCCAAATATGTGTTCTACTTCATCGGAGACGGAATGGGAGTGAACCAGGTCTTTGGCGCAGCCGAATATAATGAAGCCACCGGCTACGGTCCGGCGGTCATCAACTTTTCCCAGTTCCCGGTACGGGGATTCGTGACCACCGTTTCCACCAGCTCGCTGGTAACGGATTCCGCAGCGGCGGGAACGGCCCTGGCCTCCGGCGTAAAAACCTATAATAGCGCCATCGGCCTTAACCGGGACGAGCAGCCGGTTTCCAACCTTTGCGAATGGGCCAAGGCGGCGGGTTTCGGCACCGGAGTTGCCACCACCGTGGGCATCAACCACGCCACGCCGGCCAGTTTCATCGCCCATACCCGCGTCAGGGGCAATTACGAGGATATTGCCGTCCAGTACATGACGGCCCCCGTGGACTTTGCCGCCGGCGGCGGATTTATCACGGAAAAAAACTCCGGACACGATGCGGCATACTTTGAGGACATGGCCCGCAAGGCGGGCATCGCCGTCCTCCACGGCCCGGAGCAGTTCAAGGATATTGCCAGCCGCAGCGGCCGCGTCCTGTGCCTCAGCGGAAAAGAGCAGAACAGCCTTCCCTACGCCATCGACCGCAAGGAAGACGACACCACCTTAAGCGATTTCGTATCGGCCGGTATCGAATACCTGTGGGCCCATTATGCCGACAAGGGCTTCTTCTTCATGGTGGAAGGCGGCAAGATAGATAACGGCGGTCACGCCAACGACGCAGCGGCCTGCTTCCAGGAACTCAACGATTTTGCCAGTGCCATAGACCTGGCCCTGGACTTCTATGAGCAGCATCCGGAAGAGACCCTCATCCTTGTTACGGCGGACCATGAGACCGGCGGCCTCATGCTGGGCGCCGGCCAGTACGAAATGCATCCGGACCGCCTGGCGGGGCAGCACATGTCCATGGACGCCCTCACCGCCCTGTTCCGCAAAACCTTTATTCCGGAAGATGAGAAAGACTATGTGACGCCTTCCTGGGAGCAGGTAAAGGCTTTCTTCCGGGAGCACCTGGGCCTCTGGGACAGCGTGGAAGTGGACGAAAAGGCCGAAGCCGCCCTGGAGGAAGTATACCACTCCATCTTCGGCCTGGTAGGCAACCGGAACAGCAGCGTGGAAAACTTGTATTCCTCCAATTCCAAGATGGTTACCGCAGCCGTGGGATACCTTAACAAAGTGGCCGGCTTCGGCTGGAGCTTCGGCTCCCACTCCGGTTCTCCGGTGGGCCTGTACGTAACGGGCTGCGGAGCGGAGGCCTTTGTTACCGTGAAAGACAACGCCCAGATAGCCCCCACCATTGCGGGTCTGGCTGGATATAAAAGATAACGGACATGAAAAAGCTTTTACTCATTCTGGCGCTGGCCCTCCTGGGCACCGTGGCGGCAAACGCCCAAACCGTCTACTCCTGCAAGTATAAGAGCGATGCAGACGTAAAGGTGTATGTAACGGAATATAAGTCGGACGCAGACCTGGTGGTATACAAGTGCAGCTATAAGAGCGACGCCCAGGGCAACAAGGGCCTGTGGTACTTCGTGGACTATAAATCCGACGCCAAAAAGAAAATCTACTTCGTGGACTATAAGAGTGATGCCGATATTATCATCTACTTCACCCAATATAAGTCGGATGCCGGCTGGAAGAACAAGAGCAAACTGTATAAGATGGAATAACACGCCCTGTTTATGAGAACCTCTCCGCTCCTGATCCCCCTTGCCCTCCTGCTGGTTTCCTGCGTCCAGACTTACGACTTGCAGGAAACCGTTACCGCACCCGAACAGCGGAAGCTGGGCTTTGACATTTCCGTAACCCGTGAAGGGGAAAAGGTGCATCCGGGACGTATCGCCACCCGTTCCGCCGTAAGTGGCGGCACCATGGTGGATGCATCGGCCATTACCGCAACCATGGATATCAACCGGCCTTTCTCCCTCATCGGCATTGAGAAGGATTCCCGGTCGGTCCTCATCGACAACACGCCTGTATACAGCAACTCTTCGGGCAACTATTCCCTGTACCTGGACAACGAGATCCTTAACATCCCCTCCAAGGTGCTGCTAAGCGCATATTATCCCCACGTGAGAGACCTCAAATACGGGGAAGACCATTACACCATTCCGTTCAGCGTTTCGGAGACGGAAGCCGGTCCGCTGGTGTCCAAAACGGTGGAACGCAGCATTAACGAACTCAATATGCTCCCGCTGGAATTCGGACATATCACCAACGATATTGGCTTCAAGATTTGCGACATTACGCCCAGGGAGGAGCTCCAGGGACTCATACACCTGCGCAAGCTCACCGCCTATCATGTGGCTTCCGCAGGCGTGTATATGAACGACCTTGTGCTAAGCCGCGGCAACTGGAGCTATCAGGGCTATTACCGCAACGTGACTGTGTTTGAAGGCGACGTACCCGTAGAGGTGGGCATGGCCAACGAAAAGTTCGTGGGACACAGCACCCTGGTGGACCGCATGGCGGAGAGCAGCCGCTTCTACGCCATCCCGGACGAGATTGCAATCGGCCGCCAGTACGTAGAGGTGGAATTTGACGTGGATGGCTTCTACATTGGGGAGGAGTATTACAAGCCCCTGCCCAATCAAGTGTATAAGTACATGATCTACGGTCTTCTCACCAACAACGAAATGGTGCCGGGAAAGCAGTATACCTTCCACATCGGCCTGGATCTCAGCTCCATTTACAAGGACATCACCTTTACCGCATCCATTGGGGAGTGGGAAACCAAGATATACGAAAACAACGACAGTTTTTAGCTGGGTCGTGACATGAAAAGAATATTCTTTATAACATTGGTTCTGGCCTGGACGGGGATATCCTTCGCCCAGAACAATCCGTACGGAATTGACGACGAGTGTTACGAATACTTCGCTCAGGCCGATATACTGCGGGGTAAACCGGGATTCAAGGATATCAACGAGCAGCTTCTACTCACTGCCCGTGAGAAAGGAGATACCAAGGCGGAAACGCTCTATTACGTAGAGGCGCTCAAGGACCTTACCTCAAGCAAGAGCTCGCCGGACAATGACAAGGCCGTGGACGAGGCCCAGAGAATCCTGAAGGAGGTTTCCCGCAAATACGGATTTCCCCAGTATTTCTATTACTCCTATGAGGTGGTGCAGACGTACTACCACAACAACGGCATGAAACACCGCACCCTGGAACTGCTGCAGGAAATGCAGAAGCTTGCCCTTGAGGAGGACAACGCCTTTGGGCTTTGGTCCAGCGGCCGATATCTGGCATCCCTATTTATTGCCCAGAGCGACTATGTGAGCGCCAAACCCTATCTGATCCAGGCTATAAATGTGTACAATAAGACGGACGACCCCACCGTGAAAAAGCAATCGCCCACCCGTCTGTACTGCGAACTGGCCGATACTTATCCCATCGGCACGGATTCCGTGCACATCAATGTGCAGAAAGCCCTGCTGGGAGCCAAGCAGCATCTTGACACCCTGCGCTGCCGGTACTATCAGGCCCGCCTGGCCGCCCTGGACGGTGATATCGCCCGGTACAAGGAGCTCAGGGATTATTGCATGGCAGACCCGCAGATGCTTCAGGTAACCAAGAATGCAGACACCTATTTCTCGCTTATAGACGCGGTTTTTGACGGGACCATCGCCCAAAGGGAAAAAGAGGTTGTTTCCCTGCATTCCATCCGGGAAATGAAGGTGATTGCCAACCTCTGCGAAAATCAGGACCCGAACAAGTATCCGGACTACAAAGACTTCGCCTTCAACCTGGAAAAAAAGCTCGTAGAACGCTTTGAGAGATCCATCTCCTCCACCACCCAGTCGCACCTGACGGAACTGGATGTGGCCATGGATAAAGCTGCACTAAGCGCCGACCTGAGAGATAAAGAGCATACAATAACCCAAATTTCCCACTGGATGCTCATCCTGCTGTCCATCCTGCTTGGGGTTTTGGCCGTCTTTTTCTGGAGCCATCTCAACAGCTTGAAGAAGCGCCAGAAGAAGGATCAGCAGCACATCAAGGAGCTGCAGGAGGCCAATGAAAAAGTTCGCCTGGCCGATGCTGCCAAAACCCGTTTCGTACAGAACATGAGCCATGAGGTGCGCACCCCGCTTAATGCCATCGTGGGCTTCTCCCAGCTGCTGTCCCTGCCCGATGGCGCCCTGGAGCCCCAGGAGAAGGAAGAATTCGCCCACCACATTGTGAACAATACTCAGATGCTCACCATGCTGCTGGACGATATCCTGAATATAAGCGCCATGGATAACGGCGGTTACCGGATTGTCTATAGCAGCGGCGAAATGCATTTCATGGCCCAGGAAGCCATTTCCAGCGCCGAGCATCGGCTGCAACCCGGTGTAAAGATGTACTATGTACCCGAAAAGGAGGAACCGTTCACCTTTACCACGGATCCCCGGCGTGTCCAGCAAATCCTCATCAACCTCCTCACCAATGCCTGCAAGCAAACAACGGCAGGAGAGATCCGGCTCACCAGCTCGCTGGAAGAGAATCCCGGTTATGTAACCTTCGCCGTTACGGACACCGGCCCCGGCGTAGCGCCCGAAAATGCGGAAAAGATTTTCGAACGCTTCACCAAGCTCAATGAATTTGTCCAGGGAACAGGCCTGGGCCTGAGCATCTGCCGGGACATTGCAGGCCGCATGGGCGCAAAAGTGTTCCTGGACACCAGCTACACTGCCGGCGGCGCCCGCTTTGTCTTTATGGTACCCATTGAACCCCCTCAAACGAATAATCCTTCATAAGCCATGATACCTTTTTACGCACAACAGTACGACTATTCCAAGTACAATGTTCTGGCTGTGGACGACATTCCTCTGAACCTGGTACTGGTTCAGAAGATGCTGTCCCGTTTCAATTTCCAGATGCGCACGGCGGCCAACGGTCAACTGGCCCTGGACGCGGTTGCGGAGAAAAAACCGGATCTCATCCTGCTGGACCTGATGATGCCCGGCATCGACGGGTTTGAGGTGATCCGCCGCCTCCGGGCAAATCCGGAAACAGCCGACATCCAGATTATTATCCTGTCGGCCCTCAACTCCAATGAGGACGTTGTGAAAGGCTTCAACGTAGGAGCCAACGACTTCATCATGAAGCCCATCATCATGGAGAAACTGCTCTCCTGCGTAGTAAACCAGATGGCCATCGTGGAAGCCAGATCCAAGTAATGGTGCGCCGGATACTTCTTTGTCTTACGGTTCTGTCTCTGTGTCTGGGTGCCCGGGCGCAGATTGTGAACCATCTGCATGTGGACCAGGAGACCTTCCTGCGTTATGCGCATGGCCGGATGCAGGAGTTCAATCCGGAAAACCTGTTCCTGGCCGATTCCCTTTATCAGGCGGGCGTCCTTCAGAACAATTTCCGCTATAAGTGCCTGGGACTCTCCCTGGAGATGCCCGTTCGCTTCTTCCAGGGTGATTACGCGCGGATGGACTCCACGGCCGTGGAGATCAAGGAACTCCTTGCCGATCGCAAAGACCTGCGGGAATTCTACTTCTCCACCCTGCACGAGTACTGTGAATTCCTCATCCAGACAGACCGCGTTTCGGAAGCGGTGCTGGAAGCGCGGGCCATGGAGCGCCTGGCATCGGCCGAGAAGAAGCCGGCGGGAAGAATGTACGCGTACCGTATTATCGGCATTATCCAGAGCTACCGCGACAATCCTTCGCTGGCCATCCTGAACTTGGAAAAGGCTGTCCGGTTCAGCCGTGAGGCGCGGCAGGAGCTGGACCTGCCCAACCTCTACATCCTGCTGGCCCAGGAGAACGTGAAACTGAAGCAGTTCACCCAGGCCGACGACTATTGCCTCAAGGCCGAAGAATACGAGTCCTTCTTCCCCTCCATTCACGTGAAGGCGCTCATGACGCGGGCCATCCTGTATAACGCCCAGGGCAACATGAATGAATTCTGGCGCTGCTACTCTTCGCTGATGGCCGATCCCCGCTACGCGGTCCAAACCGATGCGGATTCCCGTACAAACCTGGACATCACTTATTTACGCTCACAGGGCCTCTTCCAGGAAGCCTTGGAGAAGGCCGATGCGCTGGGTTCCGTGCGTGCACGCCTGGAGCAAAAGCACGGCATCTACGCCAGTTTGGGAAATTATAGCGATGCATACGATAACCTTTCCCAGCTCCTTAACGAAAAAGACTCCGTCTACATCAAGGTGCAGAATGAGGACCTGGCCATCCTGGATGCGGAGATGAACAACGCCCAGCTGCGGGAAGAGACCCAGCGGCTCAAGGCACAGAACCAGACAACCATCCTCATCGGTTTCCTGGTGATGTTTGCCATTGCCTTCCTGTCCATCCTCATACAGCAATGGCGCCTGAGGGAGAACCTGGACCAGATGAAGGCCACCAACAACGCCATGCTGGTGGCGCGCCGGGCATACCAGAAGGCACTGGATGCCAAGGAGGCCGAGAATTCCCTCAAAATTAAGATATTACAAAACAGAAAGACCAATTCCTTCAAGCTATGAAATGGAAACTCTCATCCCTGTTCAGATATCATAAACACGAACTCATTGCGCTGCTGCTGTTCTTTGCCGGCGGCTCGCTGGGCATGTTGGGCCTTATCCAGCGCGTTCCCCTGGTGCTGGGTATCGTGGGCATTGTGATCCTGGCATCCGGACTTTTTTTCTATTGCCTCAACTACTCTTCGGAAAAGGTGTACAAGAACTACTACAAGGAGAGCTACGAGATTGAGCATGAAACCATTGAGGACGAAATCCGGAAGTCCATGGTGTACCACCGCTATCAGGAGGCCGTGATTAACCGGTACGAGAGCGCCTGCCGGGACCTGGGCCTTTCCACCGAACAGAAGGACTGGCTACTCACCCTGCTGATGGACGAAAAGAAGAAAGTGGACGAAGAACTTGAGGCGCAAAGTGGCGGACACATTTAAAGCTTACTGGATATGAAACGGATTTACACCCTGCTCGCCACGGCCCTGCTGGCCGCCGGCGTGTCTCTGGGAGCCTTTGCCCAGGACAAAGTTGTGAAGAAAATCATTGAGACGGGCACCACCGACAACCGGACCATGGAGCATGCCGATTTCCTGATAAACAGGATCGGAGGCCGCATCGTGGGTTCCGCCGCCCTTACCCAGGCCGAAGCCTGGGTTAAGGAGCAGTTTGAATCCTGGGGCCTGGAAGTGATGGTTCAGGAAGCCGGACAGATAAACGTGGGCTTCAACCGGGGTCCCTGGTACGGACGGATGCTCAGCGAAGACGGCATGACTCTTCACTTCGGCACACCTTCCTACACTGCAGGGACCAAGGGCAAGCAAACCGGTCATGTGGTCATGGAACCCAAGAACCAGCGGGACTTCAATCGGATGAAAGCTGTCCTGAAGGGTGCTTGGGTGCTGTTGGATTCCCCTTCCAACGGCATGGCCCTGGACTGGAGGGAACAGAGCGACACCCTCTTCTATCGGGAGATGGTGGATGCCGGCGTTTTGGGCTTTATCCGTTCGGCAGCCGTACCGCTTCGTATCCTATACGACAGAGCACATTGCTACGATATCACCATGGAAACCCTCCCCACCGTGTGCGATATCCTGCTGGACGAGGCTCAGTACAAGGTAATCCGCGAAAAGGTGCTCCGCAAGGACATCTTCCAGCTGGAATTCGACATCCGTAACCATTTCTACCGTGGTCCCGTGAAGTACCACAATATCATCGGCATGCTCAAGGGCAGCAAGTATCCCAACGAGTATGTGATGGCCGGCGGTCACCTGGATTCCTATGATTCCGCCGCAGGTGCCGTGGACGACGGCAACGGCGCCACCGTGACCATGGAGGCGGCCCGCCTGGTGGCCACTTCCGGTGCCAAGCCCAAGCGCACCATCCTCTTCTGCATCTGGACAGCCGAGGAATTCGGCCTGTTAGGCTCCAAGTATTTCGTTGAGAATAAAACGGTTCCGCTGGAGAAGATCTCCAATTACATCAACCGGGACGGCGGCCCGCTCTGCGCCACCAGCGTAGTGGTTCCGCCTGCCATGTATGAAGATTATGTGGAGATCTGCAAGCCGCTGGAGAACCTGAATCCGGAATTTCCCTTCACCGTTACCAAGCGCGAAGGCCCCGCCCAGCCGCGTCCCACCCGGGCCGGCGGCAGTGACCATGCGTACTTCTCCATGAACGGCGTGCCCACCCTCTCCTTCCGCGAAACGGATCCCAAGGGTTATAACTTCGAGTATGGGGAAATATGGCACACGGAAAGGGATATCTACAATAAGTTAATCCCGGAATACATGGAGCATTCCGCCGTGGTTACGGCGGTGGTCCTTTATGGCATCGCCAACCTGGACCACCTCCTTTCCCGCGAGGGTTTATACGCCGATTAAATTACGCCTTGGCCGCCATCTTGTAGATGGCTTCCATATCGGCCGGCTGCAGGACCTTGAACTGGCCCTGGGTGATGGTGTAGTTCTGGCTGCACTTACGCACCATTTCCTTTATCTCTTCGTCCGTAATATCCCTGCCGATGAGCTCGGGGATATTGATGGGCATGCCGATATGATGGTAGAAGCGTTCCATGGTCTCAATGCCCTTCAGCGCGGTCCCTTCCGGATCTGTAAGATCGTTGGGAACATCCATCACATTCACGGCAAAGCGGACGAAACGGCCGATGTTCTCGTGCATCACATAGCGCGCCCAGCTGGGCCAGATGGCTGCCAGGCCGGCTCCGTGGGTTGCGTCAAACATACCGCTGAGCTCATGCTCCAACTGGTGGGTTGCCCAGTCTCCGTTGAGGCCGCAGCCGGTTAAATCGTTATGAGCCAAAGAGCCACCCCACATGATCTGGGCGCGGGCCCGGTAGTCTTCCGGATCCTTAAGGACATCGAAAACGCACTCCTTCATGGTGCGGAGGATGGCTTCGGCAATGGCATCGGTGAGCGTCATGTCGTCATCGTGGGAGAAATAGCGCTCCATGGTGTGCATCATGATGTCCGTCACGCCCGCCGCCGTCTGGTAAGGCGGTAGCGTAAAGGTGCGCTCCGGGTTCATGATAGCGAATTTCTGCCGGCACAGCTGGGTCCCGTAGCCGATTTTCACATCTCCGTCTTCATTGGTGATCACGGTGCTGTCGCTCATTTCGCTGCCAGCCGCCGGGATGGTGAGCACGCAACCCATCGGGAGGCACTCGGCCACATCGGCCTTGCCCAAATAAAAGTCCCAAACATCGCCGTCATAAGGGATGCCGAAAGCGATGGCCTTGGCCGAATCAATTACGCTGCCGCCGCCCACCGAGACGATGAAATCCACCTTCTCCTTTCTGCAGAGTTCTATGCCTTTGTGAACCAGGGACAGGCGCGGATTGGGTACCACGCCGCCCAGCAGCACTATATCCAGACCTCCTTCTTGCAGAAGCTTACAAATCTTGTCCAGCAGGCCGGAACGCTTGGCGCTCCCACCGCCGTAATGGACCAGTACCTTGTGACCGCCGTATTTTTTAACCAGGCGGGCTACCTGCTCTTCGGACTCTTTTCCGAACACCACCTCTGTGGGGGCGTGATAGATAAAATCTCTCATATCAGTTGTTTATGTTTTGCAAGATAGGAAAAAAAACGTCATTTTGCAACAGACGGCAAACCGGGATGGCCGCCGGAAGAGATGGCCCGGACCGCAAAATAGTAGTTGTCCTTGCTCAGCGGGCAACTGAATTCCCTCGGCGCATCGGCGGGGATCCTGCCGGAAACGCCGGTGGGAAGGGAAGGCATCCATTCAGACTTGTCTGTTTCCCGGCAGAGTACCTGGTAAGAGATGTTCTCTTCGGGAACGGGGTCCCAGGTAATAATGGTATTGTTGTCCAACTCCATGGCATTGGCCAACCGGACATTGGCCGGGATAGCGGGAGCCATGGCCAGATTCATCACGGCTGCCAGGTTTACACGGATATTTCGGACCAGATAAGGGAAATCCACATAGATGGGAAGGTCTCCGTAATCAATCCCGTTTTCCGTCCGGACATCCTGATGGGTCCGCTCGTAGTCCTCACAGTACTCACACACGCGCACAGCGGTAAAACCTTCCCGGAGGAAGGAGGAATGGTCTCCGCCGCGGCGGTAACGGTCGGTCCGGTAGTTCAGGACAATCTGCTGCTCCGGAACATAGACGGCCGCCATTTCCTTTATATAACGTGCCAGCTGACGGGAGTCACTGTCTTCGCCACTCCGGCTTTCGGAGAATACACGGACCTTATGATCCTCAATCAGTTCCGTTCCGCTGGCCCGAACATTACCAATCATGTCGTTGCTGAGGACGGCCATGACAGGCCAGTTTTCCTTTCTGGCAAGGGAGGCAAAATGCCGGGAACCGTCCAATCCCTGTTCCTCCCCGGAGACAAACAGGCACTTAACCGTCTGTTCCAACGGAATCCCGGAGAGGATGCGGACGGTCTCCAGCAGACAGGCCAGGCCGCTTCCGTCGTCATCGGCCCCGGGGGCGAATTGGGTGGAATCCATTACGTTAAGCACGCGGGTGTCGATATGGGCCAGAAGCAGGATTTCCCGCTCGGCTTTGCTTCCGGGCAGGGTGACCATCAGTTCCGGGACCTGCACCACTCTGTCGTATCGGCCTCCGTTCTCGCCGACGGTATAGAAGACGCGTTCCACAAGCGGCCTCGGGCGGCCTTCTGCGGCATTTTGAGCCCAACGCTCGCATCGGCCGGCCAGATAGGCCACGGCAGCGCCGATACCTTTTTCCGGATCCGTCTGCGAGCTGAGGGTATGCCGGGTGTGCAGGGCAACCAGTTCGTTGATATACAGTTTGACGCTGTCTATGTTCACATCGGCCACGGCAGCGGCAATGACAGGGTCGGCAGCCGCCGATGTGGCTCGGCAAGAAGCCAGGAGCATGACGGCCAGAATCCCAGAGAGGAGGACGGGGAGGATTCTTTTCATGAGTAATTCGTTCTATATCACAAATATAGACATTTTCACGTTAACTCCAAAGAATCCCTGGCCAACAACCA
>JAIKYL010000014.1 GCA_024683255.1 Bacteroidales bacterium
GTCCATACCCGTGCTGTCCGTCACCAAAGGCCTCCGCGGCCTTCCGGACGGCACCCTCATCTCCTACCCCGGCTACTGGGAAAGCGAGCTTGCAAAGGTTGGCATCCACAGGGAAATCTGCGCCATCGGCGGCCCGTGCACATCGTACGAACTTGTATTCATGGATCCTTCGGAGGTGGCATTCTGCGGAAGGGACCAGAAGGCCCTGAGAATGATGAAAGAAGCCATGCAGCGCCCTTATTACCACGTATCCCTCACGGACGATGTAATTGGACTTGAAAGCGCCGTGGCCCTCAAAAACGCCTATGCAATGGCCGTCACACTTGCCGTTGGCCTCAACATCCGCTGGCACGGGGAGGAAGAGCCCCAGCACTACAACTCCCAGGCCGGTACTTTCACCCAGGCCGTGCGTGAAACTCACGCCCTCATGCAGATGCAGGGAGGGACCTTCGACGCGGAGGCAATAGGCCTTGGAGACCTGTACGTGACCATTTTCTCCGGCCGTACCCGCCGCTGCGGAGTGCTCATGGGAAAGGGCCTCAACTACGATGAAGTCACCGAAGCCCTTGCCGGCATCACGCTGGAGTCCCTTGTGATTACCCGCGTCATGGGCATCGCCGTAAAGAAGAAGGCGGAACTGGGGCTTCTGGACCTCAAGAACTTCCCGCTCCTCATGCACATTGTGGACATCCTGGACAAGGGTATGGCAGACGCGGACCTGCCCTGGGAAGCCTTCACGTTTGAACAGTTCAGATAATGAAGACCAAAAGGAGTTTCAACTACTGGCAGTGGCGAGTCATCATCTGTTCGATGATTGGCTACTCCATGTTCTACTTCGTAAGGAAGAACTTTTCCTTCGCGATGCCGGTGCTGAGCGCACAGTACGGAATTACCAATACCGACTTCGGTATCATCCTGTCGCTGGTGGGCATCATCTACGGAGTATCAAAGTTCCTTAACGGATTCATCGGAGACCGCTTCAACGCCCGTTGGCACATGGTGATTGGCCTCAGCGCATGCGTGGGAATAAACTTCCTCTTCGGATGGAGTGACAAGCTGTCCACTATGATATCCGGCCAGACAGGCGGACCGGACTTTGTGGGGACCATGGTCCTTGTGATGGGCATCCTGCTGGTCCTGAACAACGTTTTCCAGGGCTGCGGTTTCCCGCCCTGCAACAGGCTCCTCAACCACTGGGTGCCGCCAAAGGAACTGGCAACCAAGATGTCCATCTGGAATACCTCACATTCCATTGGGGCCGGCATTCTGGCCGTCCTGTGCGGATACATCGTGAGCAGCACCGGAGACTGGCGGCTCTGCTTCTGGATTCCCGGTCTCATAGCCGCAGCGGGAATAATATTCGTCATAATAACCCTGAGGGATACACCAAAGTCCGTGGGTCTTCCGGAGCTTCCGGACACCAAGACGGAACTGGACAACAACGATACCCCGGAGGCCTATCGTGCCTTTGTGAAGAAAAAGGTGTTCATGAACCCCGTAATCTGGATCCTGGCCATCACGGACCTGTTCGTGTACGTGGTGCGCTTCGCCGTCCTGGACTGGGGCCCCACCTTCCTGGGGAAGATGTCCGTTCCGCTCTCACCGCAGCTTGCCGGATGGACAATCGGCATATTTGAGATTGCCGGGTGCGCGGGAATGCTTTGCGCCGGATGGATATCGGACCATTTGTTCAAAGGGAAAGAGCAGAGGGTTTGCGCCGTGGAGATGGGCCTGGTGGCTATCTGCCTGGTGGTGCTTCAGCTTCTGCCTCCTACTGCCTCCCCTATCCTGGTGCTGTGCATCCTGGCCCTGGCGGGTTTCTTCCTCTACGGCCCCCAGGCGCTGCTTGGCGTGACGGGTTCAAAGCAGGCCACGAAGAAGGCGGCATCATCGGCGGTTGGTCTCATCGGCCTTATGAGCTATGTGTCCGTCCTTATCACCGGCGCCGGTCTGGGTTGGTTCAGCGACCACTTCGGCTGGGACCACCTATTTATCCTGATGGCCGGGTTCGCCGTGCTGGGCGGCATCCTGGTGGCATTTTTGTGGAACATTAAAGACGACGGTTATTTACACGATGAAGAAAGTCATTAGCATCCTCTGCGTGGTGGCCGCCCTGGCCGTTTCCTGCGCGCAGGGCGTCCAGGCGGACTTCCTGGGCCCGCTGCAGGGAGAAAATGGAGGAAAATCCCCCCATCCCTATCAGGGAATGGACATTTGCGGGGATTACATGCTCAGCTGCCAGAACCAGGGCGTAGCCAGCGTCTACCGCCTGTCGGAGGACGCTTTCGAGCTGGCCGGACAGTGGCATCTGGCTTCCTTCCATCAGGATAATCACGCCAACGTGGTCACTTTCGGCGTCGAGAAAGCGCAGGCCGACGACCCCCTTCCGCTCGCCTATGTGAGCCAGTGCAGCAAGAACACCATCGACGGGAAGAAGGACGTGCTCTATGCAGAGCGCATCGCCACGGATTTCTCCTCCTCGGAGCTGGTCCAGACCATCTTCTATGACGATGTGAACCAGGACTTCGGCTATGCCCTCCAGTGGGTGATAGACCGGCAGGAAAAGATGCTCTACGGTTACGGGAACACCGTCAACAACAGCGACCCCGACAACCGGCATCGCATTATCAAATTCCCGCTTCCGAAGCTGTCAGAAGGCGCTTTTGTCACCCTCAAACCGGAAGACGCGCTGGAGAATTACCTCATCGAAGAGGTGTCCGGCGTCCGTTTCAATCCCATCGGCCAGGGGCTGTATGTGGAGAAGGGAAAACTCTATATGCCCACCGGAGTCGGCCGGGCGGAAACGCCCTCCATCCTCTATATCTGGGACCTGAAGAAGCGGTCGATGAAGGCGCTGGACCTGTCGGCCGTCACCACCAGCGAATTCGAGGACATTTCCCGCTATAAGGGCGCCTTTTACATCCAGGCACAGGACGGGATTTTCCGGATAAAAATGGGCCGTAGCGCCGGAAAGGCCGGTTTTGGCTGGCGCGACGTCCTTCCCCGCCCCGTCTTCGAGGCCCGTCCGGAATTCGTGCAATTGTACGACAAAGCCTGGGAACTGGCCTATGAACACATCGACACCCTCGCCGGCATTCCCTCGCCCGTGTATATGGACGAAGCCCACCGGTCGGACCGCATCTGGATCTGGGACACGGCCTTCATGGCGCATTTCGCCAAGTATTGCCCTTCGGTGTTCCCGGGCGTCAAATCCCTGGACAACTTCTACGGCATTCTGCTGGCCGATGAAAACACCCCTCTCCCCCTGGTGAAAGGGAACGAGTGGTGCGGCAAGGACGAGGGCAAGATGCTCCCGCTGCGCGTGCACCACGCCGACAACCCGCCGCTGATGGCCTGGACGGAATACGTCTATGCCCTCCAGACCGGCAGCAAGGGCCATCTCAGGACCGTTTTCAACAAACAGCAGTATCTGCAGCGCTGGTTCCGGCTGTTCGACAGCTTCGACCCGTCGGCCCCCAAACCGTTCGGCACCTCGCAGCAGGTGGCGCTGAAAAAATACGACGACGGCTATGCCTGGGCCGGCAATCCCAGCGGGATGGACAACAGCCCCCGGGGACGCACGGACGCCCCCACGGAGCGCAGCCGCTGCCCGGACAATCCGGAACTCCGCTGGCTGGACGCCCTGTCCTATCAGGGCTTATCGGCCCTCTATATGAGCCGGATCGCTATGCTGCTCAAAAAACCGGAAGATGCCGCCTACTGGAAAGGCGTACATGAGGAACTGGCCGCCAAGCTGAACGCCCTCTACTGGGACGACGAAGACAGTTTCTACTATGATATCTTCTCCGGCGGAGAAAAGTGCAAAGTGCCCACCATCGCCTCCTGGTGGCCGGTTCTGGCCGAAATGGCCGGATCCGAGCGGGCCGATGCCCTGCTGGAGCACCTTCGCAACCCGGAGGAATTCGGCGGCTTTGTCCCCACCCCTTCCCTGTCCCGCTCCGACGCGGATTTCATCCCGGACGGCGGCTATTGGCGCGGAAGCGTGTGGCTGCCCACCTCTTACATGACTTTAAAGGCCGTGGACCTGTGCGGAGACTACGCCCTGGCCCGTAAAGCCGGAACCCGCCTGCTGGAATGCATGTGGCAAACCTACCGGCAAGTGGAGCCTCACACCATCTGGGAGTGCTACAGCCCCACCGCCTACGAGCCCGCCAGAGACAAGAAAGGCGAAAGCGTACGGCCGGACTTCTGCGGATGGTCGGCCCTGGGCCCCATCTCGGTATTCATCGAAGACGTGATTGGCATCAAGCAGGCCGACGCCTTCGAAAAAACCCTCCTCTGCGACTTCGACAAACAGACCGTCGGGCGTGTAGGCGTGGAGAATTACCGGTTCGGAGATGTCGTCTGCAGCGTCATCGCTACGGAAAAGACCATCGAGGTCAGTTCCAACCGCCCCTTCACCCTGCAGGCCGACGGCAAGACCTTCGAAGTAAGGGCCGGCAAGAACCTTTTTGAAAGACCGTAATGAAAGAACGGCTGGAATCGCTTGACATCCTCCGCGGGGCAGACATGTTCCTGCTGCTGTTTCTGGGGCCCATCCTGAGAAACATCTGCAAACTGTTCCCGGACGGTACCGGCTGGCTTTCACACCAGCTGCAGCACACTCCGTGGGATGGTTTTGTGGCCTGGGACATCATCATGCCCCTGTTCCTTTTCATGTCCGGAATCACCATTCCGTTCTCCATGGCAAAGTACAAGGGCGGAATCAAGCCTGACAAGACGTTTTACCTTAAGCTCCTGAGGCGCTTCATCGTCCTCTTTGTCCTTGGATGGATTGTCCAGGGGAACCTTCTCCTCTGGGACTGGAAGATGTTCCATCCCTTTGCCAACACCCTCCAGGCCATTGCTGTGGGATATGTCATCACTGCCCTTCTATTTGTCCATACGGACGTAAAGTGGCAGGTGGTGGCGTGCGTCCTTCTGTTTGCCGCATACTGGATTGTCTTTGGCTGCACGGGAATGAATACGGACCCGCAGGGAAACGTTGCCATGACCGTGGACAAAGCGGTCCTTGGCTTCCACAGGGACGGCGTTGCGTGGGCCGATGACGGCAGCTGGCGCTTCATGAAGCGTTACCAGTACACCTGGATACTGTCCAGCCTCAACTTTGCCGTAACCGTGCTTCTGGGCTGCTTTGCGGGACAGATGCTGCGTAGCAAAAAGCAGTCTCCCGGCCGCAGGGCGCTAAACATTGCCGTCGCAGGCGCAGTCCTTACGGCCGCCGGCCTCCTTCTTAGCCCGCTCTTCCCCATTATCAAGAAAATCTGGAGCAGCACTATGACGCTATATTCCGGCGGTATCTGCTTCCTTCTCACGGCAATCACTTTTTATATTGTAGACGTCCGTGGATGGAAAAAGGGTCTTGGCTGGCTTAAGATATACGGAATGAACGCAATAACGGCATACTGCCTTGGCGAGATGCTGAAGTACAATTCCCTGCCCCAGGCTATTGGAAACGCTACTCTGCTGTTCATTCTGCTGGCACTCATGTATAAAAACAAACTGTTCATTAAAGTATGAAACGACTTATTATCATATGTGCAGCCATATGCCTTCTTGCGGGCTGTTCCGGCAATCCGTATGGCTACAAGATAAAGAATCACCAGATAGTATACAATACGCCCCCCCGTCCGGCCGACCAGCAGTCCATGATTGGATTTGCCTGCGACCCCATAGAGCATGTCAGAGTGGGCGTCATAGGCCTTGGAGACCGCGGAAGGAACGTGGCCAGGCGCTATCCGTTCATTGAGGATGCCACCATCGTGGCCCTCTGCGACCTTATTCCTGAGAGGATAGAGAAGGCCCAGAGGTCTCTTGTGAAACGCGGAGCGCCGCGCGCCATCCATGAGTTCACCGGAGAGGACGGCTGGAAGCAGCTCTGCGAGAGCGACGACATAGACCTTGTCTACCTTGCAGTTCCCTGGCAGCTTCATACCAAGATGGCCGTATACGCCATGGAGCATGAGAAGCACGTTGCCATTGAGGTGCCCGCAGCCACCAGCATAGAAGAGTGCTGGGCCCTGGTAAATACATCTGAGCGCACCAGGAAGCACTGCATAATGCTGGAAAACTGCTGCTACGACTACTTCGAGCTCACCTGCCTCAACATGGCCCAGCAGGGCCTCTTTGGCGAGATTGTCCACGCGGAAGGCTCCTATTGCCACAACCTTGATCCCTGGTGGGACAATTACGTCGGCGACTGGCGCATGACCTATAACCGCAACCATCACGGTGACGTCTACCCCACTCACGGGATTGGTCCTGTGTGCCAGGCCCTCAATATCCACCGCGGAGACAAGATGGACATGCTGGTTTCCCTGGACACCAAGGCATTCCGCGGTCAGGAAGTATGCGACAAGCGCTACGGCCCGGACAAATACGAATACGCCAACGGTGACAACACCTGCACAATTATCCGTACCCGCAAGGGAAAGTCCATCCTTGTGGAGCACGGCGTGGTTACTCCCCGCCCCTACAGCCGAATGTACCAGCTCATGGGAACAAAAGGATTCGCCAACAAGTATCCCAACCAGGGCCTGGCCCTTGGCGGAGAAGACCTTGAAGGCATAGATTCAGAGGACCTTGAAGCGGAGAAATACATGCCTGACGCCCTCCGTGATTCCCTTATGAAGGTATACCAGCACCCCATTTCCAAGGAAGGCGGCATTGCTGAAAGGGCCCGCAAGGTTGGCGGCCACGGCGGAATGGACTTCATCATGGATTACAGGCTCATCTACTGCCTCCACCACGGTCTTCCGCTGGATATGGACGTATATGACGCCGCAGAATGGAGTTCACTTGTAGAGCTCACGGAAGTATCCATAATTAACGGAAGCATGCCGGTTATAATGCCGGACTTCACCCGCGGAGAATGGGACAAGACCCCTGGTTTGAGTTTTAAGCTTGCAGAATAATGACTTCGAAAGAAAGAATAGCTTTTGCGCTGTCCGTTTGCACGGACACCAAGCATTTCGAGATGGGCCGCGGCGCAGCGGCCAAGGCTCCCGCAGTATTCAAGGAGTTTTTCCCTGGCCGCAAGGCCCTCATCCTGGCCGATATCCACACCTGGCCGGCCCTTGGAGAAAAGGTCTACGGCCTTTTCCTTGAAGCCGGAATCCCCACTGACCGCCATATAATAATGGAAGAGGAGTTCCACGCGGAATGGAAATACGTGGAGATGGTGGACGCCCTTCTGGACGCCGCCCCTGACGCAGTGCTTGTTTCAGTAGGCTCAGGCGTCATCAACGACCTCTGCAAGCTCTCCTCCCACCACCACAACCAGTCATACCTCACACTGCCCACAGCGGCGTCTGTTGACGGATATTCATCCTTCGGTGCATCCATAACCTTCGAAGGTGCAAAACAGACCTTCTCCTGCCCCGCCCCGGCAGCCATAGTGGCAGATATCGACGTAATAGCCGCAGCCCCTGCCCACATGACCGCCGCAGGCTACGCAGACCTGGCCGCCAAGATTCCAGCAGGTGCAGAGTGGATGGTGGCGGATTTTGTTGGGAAAGCGCCCATCCACCAGGATGCCTGGCACCTCCTCCAGGATTATCTGGACGATTTCCTCTCGAACCCTGATGCCGTGGCCGCCGGAGACCCGGACGCCATTGCGGATGTCTTCGAGGGCCTCACCCTCAGCGGTTTCGCCATGCAGGCCGCACGCTCATCAAGGCCCGCATCCTGCTGCGACCACCTTTTCAGCCACATCCTGGACATGACGGAGCACCGCTACAAGGGGAAACTCCAGTCCCACGGCTTCCAGGTGGCAATTGGCACGCTTACCATGTGCGCTGTCTTTGACCAGCTCTTCAAGCTGGACCTGTCCACACTGGACGTAGACGCATGCGTAGCCGCATGGCCGTCCCTGGAGCAGGAACAGGAGCGCGCCATTGAACTGTTCAAGGACTTCCCCGCCCCAAGGCTTGGATACGACGAGATTACCAAGAAATATGACCCCGCAGACGTCGTCCGCGAGCAGCTGACAAAGCTTAAGGCGGAGTGGCCGGAGCTTAAGGCCCGCCTGCAGGGACAGGCGTACAGCTTTGCAAAGATGAAAGACCTCATGCACCGCGCAGGAGCGCCGTCAGGCCCCTCTGAGATTGGTCTTTCGCGTGAGAAACTCTGCAGCATGTTCCCTCTTGTCCAGCTCATGCGTTTCCGCTTCAACGTACTTGACCTTGGAAAACGCGGCGGCTTCTACGATGCCATTGTGGATCCTCTCTTTGCCCCCGGAGGCCCCTTTGAACTATGAAAGAGCGCCTGAGCCGCATACGGCACATAGTGATGGATATGGACGGGACCATCTATCTTGGTTCCAAGATATTTCCGTTCACCCTTGACTTCCTTGAACTTCTGAAGCGAAAAGGAATAGGCTATACCTTCCTTACCAATAACCCCACCCGCTCCCCGGAAGACTATCTGAAGAAACTCTCCGCCATGGGTATTCCATGCACGGCGGAGCAGATGCTCACAACCTCCCAGGCTGCCGTAGAGTATGTCAAGAGGCACATGCCGGCTGTAAAACGCGTCTATGTGCTTGGCACTCCAAGCCTTCAGAACCTGTTCACCGCAAAAGGCTACATACTTCAGGACGAGGATTGCCCCACGGCTCCGGATCTTCTGGTGGTTTCCTTTGACACCACCCTTGTCTACAAGCGGCTCTGCAAGGCCGCATGGTGGGCAAGCCACGGCGTTCCGTACCTTGCCACAAACCCGGACAGGGTGTGCCCTACTGAGGAAGAAACCGTCCTCATTGACTGCGGCTCCATCCAGAAATGCATAGAAGAGGCGACGGGGCGGAAGGCGGACATCGTCCTTGGAAAACCGGATCCGGCAATGCTGTTTGACCTGGAGGAGAAGCTGGGGCTTGAGAAAGACCAAGTGGCAATGGTTGGAGACAGAGTTTACACGGATATAGCAATGGCCCGTAACGCCGGCGCCCTCCCCGTACTGGTGCTCTCCGGAGAGACAACTCCTGAACTTGCGGCCAAGGCATGCAAGGAAGGAGACCTCATTCTGGAGGACTTGTCCAAGCTTGGAGAACTCTTATAAAAGAGTTATCTTTGTCTCAATGAGAAGACTCCTAGCCATACTTCTGCTATGCGTACTGGCAGTTCCGGCTTCAGCCAAGCCCCAAAAGGATCGCTGGCCTGACGGCAGCGTCATGAAAAAATGGTTCAGGAGCATTCCCAAACCCGCTAAGGGTCGCCAGTTCCTTATTACGGACTACGGCGCCTTCAGGGACAGCACAAAACTCCAGACAGCGGCCATCCAGAAGGCCATTGACGCGGCCGCCGTAAAAGGCGGCACTGTGGTGATACCGGAAGGCACATGGCTTTCAGGGGCGCTGTATTTCAAGCCAAAGACCCATCTGTATCTGGAAAAGGGAGCCGTCCTGAAAGGAAGTGTGGACATTGAGAACTTCCCGGACATTCCGGTTCATATAGAGGGCGTGCTGCAGCCGTTTGCTTCGGCACTTATCAATGCGGACAGGTGCAACGGTTTCTCCGTACGCGGGGAAGGCACCCTGGACGGCAGCGGATACCCATACTGGGTGGAATTCTGGACAGGTCTGGAGGAGAACCCGGCCCTTACCAACCTGGAGGTGAAGCGCCCCAGGATGATAGGCATCAGCAATAGTTCCAACGTCACAATCCAAGGCATTGAGCTCCGGAATTCGGCCTTCTGGAACATCCACCTCTATAAATGCAAACGCGTGTATATCAGCGGGGTAAACATCCACGCGCCCATAGAGCCGCTCAAGGCCCCGTGCTCCGACGGCATAGACCTTGACGCCTGCCAGGACGTCCACATCGTATCCTCCACAATAGCCACCGGGGACGATCATATTGCCGTCAAAGGCGGCAAAGGCCCGTGGGCGGACAAGGACCCTGACAACGGCACCAACGCCAATATCCTGGTGGAAGACTGCAGCTTCGGTCATGGCCCGGGAGTGCTTGTTTTCGGAAGCGAGTGCATAGGCGCAAAGAACGTCATTCTCCGGAACTCCAAGGTCACGGATGCGGAGAAGCTCCTCTGGCTTAAAATGCGTCCGGACACACCCCAGAAGTACTCCGACATCCTTATAGAAGGGGTAAAGGGCGATGTCTGGAACATCGTTTACGTCAAGCCCTGGAAACAGTATTTCGACCTTAAAGACCGCAAGGACATCCCCATGTCCGTGGCGGAGCACATAGACATACAGAAATGCACCCTCAAGTGCAGGCGCAGGCGCAACATAGAGGAAGCGCCGGAGCAGTTCTCCCTAAGCGGACTCACGCTGAAAGGAAACAAGCTCAACTGGAACTACAACAAAAACGAAGACAAGGTAAAGCCCTACACCCTCCCGGATCCTCTCATCTTCCCGGACAGCACAAAAGTGGAGACTCTGGCCCAGTGGGAAAAACGCCGCTCAGACATACTGGAACTGTTCCAAAGCCAGATGTACGGCACCATGCCGCCCACCTCCCCTATCTACCTTGAAACAACTGAGGAGAGCACACCGCAGGAAGACTATGCAATCAGGCGCCGCGTGAGGATGACCTTCCGTGAAGACGGCTCCGGCCCCCACATAGACTGGCTTATCCTATATCCCGCACAAGCCACTGAGCCCACTCCGGCGGTGATTTCCCTCAACTATTACGGGAACGATTCCATCTATACCCAGAAACGCTTCCCGGTCCCCATGAAGGATATCCTCTCACGCGGGTACACCTACGTAACGGCCTGCTATGAGGACGTTTCACCTGACCCTGACGAATTGCAGGATCCTGCAGAACAGCTGCGCATAGCCCGCACCAATATGTACGAACTCTGGGACCCGGATTGCACCACAGGTTCCCTCATGGCATGGGCCTGGGCCCTTTGCCGCGGCATGGACATGATGGAAAAGGACCCTGCCATAGATGCCTCCAGAGTGCTCCTCACCGGTTCCTCACGCCTTGGCAAGGCAGCCCTTCTGGCCGGTGCATATGACAGACGCTTTGCCGTCGTGGCCCTTAACCAAACCGGCGGCGGAGGCGTTCCCCTGGCCAAACGCAACTTTGGGGAATACGTATCCTCTGAGGTGGAACACTTCGGCTACTGGTGGTGCAGTGAATTCGCAAAGTATGCGGAGAAGGAAAGGAAGACCATGCCCTTCGACCAGCACATGCTCCTTGCCTGCATAGCCCCGCGCCCGCTTCTTGTGGAAGGCTTCAACAATCCCTGGTTCGATGCCCGCGGCGAATTCCTGGCCCTCAAGGCCGCTTCCCCCGTCTGGACCTTCCTTGGGGCCGACGGTCTCCCGGACGTGGATTTTCCCCACTCCTTTGAGACCCAGGCCATAGGCACCACACTTGGCTACGTCAAGCGCAAAGGAGACCACGGCATTATGGATATTGACTGGACCTGGATGCTGGATTTTTCGGACAAATGGCTTAAACGATAAATATGAGAATAAAGAGCATTATTTGGACAGCCCTCGCACTTCTTGCGGCAGGATGCTGCAGGAACAATGTAGTGGGAACGCGCACCGACGCCCTTGAGGATTCCGTCTGGGAGGCATCGGCATGGATTTCCGCCGTGGAGGCCCCTGTTATTACCGGCAAGGTGAACGGCAGGGAGAACTACCGAGCCGCGGACGGCGCCAGCTGGTTCCTATCCACCGTCAGCAACCCCCGGAAAGTGGTGAAGGCCGTCTGGATGACAACGGCTCTTGGCGTATATGAGATATATGTAAACGGCAAACCCGTCGGGAACGATGCCCTCAAGCCCGGCTACACCCACCCGCTCAAAACCCGCGTCTCCTACACATACGACATCACCGACGCGTTCAACAAGGCCGCCGGGGCGGAGAACGTCCTCTCCGCCAACGTCACACCCGGCTGGTGGGCGGACAAGATTGTCACCCCCAACGGCCACGAGGGCATGTTAGGCGATAAACCCGCCTTCCGCTCTGTCCTCCAGCTCACTTTTGCCGATGG
>JAIKYL010000092.1 GCA_024683255.1 Bacteroidales bacterium
CCCGCAGGTCGGCCGAAATAGCGCCAGGAGGCCGCTTCCAGCCCCACCACATTCCCGCCGAAAGGGGCGTAGGAGGCATACAGGGCCAGGATTTCCCGCTTGGTATAGCGGAATTCCATCCGTGTGGCCAGCACGGCCTCAATCATCTTCTGCCAGACGGTGCGCTCCCGCTGACGGGAAAGCCGCACCACCTGCATGGTAAGGGTACTGCCGCCGCTAACCACGTGCCCGCTGCGGATGTTGTCAATAAGCGCCCGAACCAGCGAAACGGGATTCACGCCCGGATGCCAGTAAAAATGCCGATCCTCAAAGCGCACAACGGCTTTGGCATAACGGGAAGGCACGGTGTCGCAGGGCGGAAAGCGCCACTGCTGGTCATCGGCAATCCGTGCACCCAGGAGTTCCCCTTCGGCCGAATAAACAACGGTGGAGCAGGGGATATCCTTGAACAGATTCCGCGGCAGACAGAAAAGCCAGCCCAGCAGTAAAACTGCCAGGCTGCCTAATAGTATTCTATGCTTCTGCCTTTTCAATTAACGCGTTACAACGGCCGAACCGGATGCGGTGGAGGCGTTGATGGAAGGCTGGTACATGGCCTCGCACACGATGGCGGGCAGGGCGTAGGTGCCTTCGTAGGCAGCGCGCAGCTGTACGGTGAAGGTCTTCACCTTGCCGGCGGGCAGGCCGAAGAACCAGTTCACTCTGTCGTCCCGGATGTCCTTGTGGTCGTAGCCGCCTTCATCGCCGGCGCCGCCCATGAGGCGGTCATTCTGGATTTCCCAGCCGGACGGGATGCGGCAGCTAAGTGCCAGGTTTTCAAGGTCGGCACCCTGGGCGGTGTTGTACACCTTAAGGGTGGCGGAGAAGCGCATACCCTGCATCAGAGGGGCGGGGTTCACGGTCCGGCCCTGCTCGTCCTTGTAGGTAACTTCCAGGCGCAGGCCGTTGGAGCGGGCGGGAACCACCTCTCCGGCGGCCGGACGGGAAACCGTTACCAGAGTTCCGTACAGCAGGCCATCGGCATTGTTCTTCACGGTGATGTTACCGCTGGCGGGTACGGTGGCCACGGAGCCGTTGGAGGCCACGTTGCTGCCGTTCACACTGGCCTTGATGGCCGATGTTCCCACCTTCTCGAACAGGCGGTGGAAGGCGATGGCGGCAAAGGCGCTCTCCTGCGTGGACAGCCAGTTCATCGTTTCCACGGAGCCCTGTGCGATGGGCAGGGCGGCAGTGATGCGGCCGGTAAGGGCCAGGGCTTCCAGAGCCACCATCCGATCACGGAAGGAAGTGCCGTAGGTGAGGTTGTACGGGAGGTATTCCGGGAAGTCGGTGCTCACTTCGTTAATGAGGTCTTCGGCAATCTTAGACTTTCCTGCAAGGGCATAGGCGCTGGCCAGCATCCACTTGGCACGGTCGCCGATTCCTTCGGCTTCGCGCAGGCGGTTCATGGCGCTAAGGTTGGCGTTGCCAGTAGCGGCCATGGTGTACAGGCGGTAGCATTCATCCAGGTGGGAGAAGGCGTTGTTGCCGGCAATGCGGTATGCCTGGGACATCTTCTTCTGGAAGCTTTCCCAGTTCTTGAGCACGCCCTTGTTCACCTCAAAGCCGGCCTTGGAGGCCTCCGAGAGGAATTCTCCGGCCATGGAGGTTACCCAGGTATCGGCCTGTTTGGAGCTGCTCCAATAGGCAAAGCCGCCGTCCGCGGTCTGGCGGGAATAGAGTTTCTCAATGATGCCAGGGATGAGGGTCTTGGCCTCGGCGGCATCCTTCTCTTCCAGCATGGGCATCAGATGCAGCATCGTGAGGCCCTTGGAGGAAAGCTGTTCGGAGCAGTCATAGGCATAATCCCGCATGGAGATGTACAGGCTGCGGGCGTCCAGGGCCGGGAAGCCGGAGAGCTGCAGGGTGGAGCCAGCACCGGCATTCAGGGTCTCGGAAGCACCGGCGGCCAGCTGAAAGTTCTTAACCGTGGCAATCTCCGGATTGGGGTTCTGGATGGTGAGAGCGATGGTTTCCGTGGCCTTGTGACCGGCACCGGAAGCATCGATGGTAACGTGCGTCACACCTTCGCCGGTGGCCTTGAGGCCGAAGGAGACCAGCTGGTCACCCTTCTCCGGGAAGGAAACGGTCTTGGAGGACTCGCCAACAACATTGGCGGGGCCGTCCACGGTAATCTTCACGTTGGCGCTCTTTACGCCGTCTTCCATGGCAAACACGTTCACCGGAACGGTTACTTCTTCGCCGTTACCCAGGATGCGCGGCAGGGTGGTCACCACCATGAGCGGGCTCTGCACCGGCACGGTGGCGTCCGTGGAACCGTAGGCACCGTCATGACCGGCCACCACCATCACTCTCACGCTACCCACGTACTGCGGGAGCTGGAGCTTGATCTCGTCGGTACCCTTGGTGAGGGTGCGAGGGGCCTGGAACAGCACAACGGGGTTGAAGCGGTTGTCCTTGCGGGCGGCCACCAGGTTCTCCTGGTCACCGCCGATGGCAGCCAGCGGAGAGAACTTGCCGCTGAAGGCGCCGATGACCTTGTCGTAGAGATCCCAGGTCTTCACGCCCAGGGCTTCGTCCTTGTACATCACGCTCCAGGGGTTGGGAGTCTTGTAAGCAGTGAGATCCAGCAGACCCTCGTCCACAATGGCCAGGGTGTAGGTCATGGGCTTGCCGCTCTTCTCGCTAATCTTCACGGTGAAGGCTTCCTCGGGATGCAGCACGTCCGGCATCTTGATCACGGGCTCCAGATGGGAGTCCGGATTCTCCACTTTCACCTTCTGGACGCCGTACAGGCGCAGCGGGAGGTCATTCACCGTGGAGCCGTAAGGCTGCAGGAGGGTAATGTGCACATAGAAGTTGGGAGACATCTCCGGCTGGATATCAAACTTGTAGGGAGTATCCTTGTCGCCGGTGGAGACCCATTCCCTGCGGATTACGCCGCTGGCGTTCTCCAGGGAAACCAGGGCCTGTCCGCCCGGGGCTGCGGGAATGTAAACGGTGGCCTTCTCGCCGGCCTTGTAGGAAGGCTTGTCGGTGGAGAAGGTGAGCATCGTAAGGGACTGCGGATCCTGACGCCCGGCACGGCCGCGGAAGTCCGGCCAGTCGAAGGTGAAGAATTCACCGGTCACATGGCCGCTGGAAAGGTCGCGGGCCAGCACCAGATATCGGCCCCAGTTGGGATATTCCTCGCGGATCACGAAGGAGGCGTCCTTGTCTCCGCTGCTGGTAACGGTGCCGCCGGTGAGCTTCTGGACGGAATTGCCGTTCACATAGGAATCCAGGTCTCCGCCGGGGTTGTCCCACCACCAGCTCCAGCCCACCTTGTACACGGCGTACTCAATCTTGTGGCCGCGTACACGCTTGCCGGAGGCATCCACAACGGCCAGGTTCACGGTCTGGTCCTTGTCGGTCTCCAGGTAATAGTTGTCGCTCTCCGGGAGCTTGATGCCCACATAGGAGCTGTACGGGGAGTAGGGCAGGGTCTCGGTGGTGAAGCTTTCGTCACCGCCGGGTTCCATGACGGAAGTCACAATAAAGGCGCTGAGCATGCCCGGGGCACCTTCTGCGGCGGGCAGATCCACCTGTACGGAAGCTTCACCGCTGCCGGAAAGCCTGGAGTTGTACAGGACGTACTCCGCGTTGGAGAAGTTGGACGAAGGATCGTTGAAGGTATACTTCTCAAAGCCTGCGAACGGGGCGCCGGACAGCTTGCGGAGGGTCATTTCGGCCCGTACGGGGCAATCAGCAGCCACGCCGCCGGCCAGCCAGTCAGCCGCGGTGCGAACGGTAACGCGTTCACCTGCATTAAGGACGTCTGCCCAGCGGGTGTTGATCTTGAGGCGGTTGGGCTTCACGGTCTCCACGTGGAGGGTCTTGTAGAAGGTATTGCCGCCCACCTTGAAGTATGCATTCCAGTAACCGGTGGGATCATCGGCCTTGGTGGGGATGCTATAGCTGTAGAAGCCGTCCTTGCCGCTGCGCACCATGCGGGTGTGGAACTGGCCTTCCGGGGTGTAGAGTTCCAGGGTGGCCGGGTGGCCTTCCGGCAGGTTGTGGCCCTTGTCGGAAAGGAGCATGGTCACGTGGAGGGTGTCGCCGGGACGCCATACGCCGCGCTCGCCGTAGATGAAGGACTTGATGCCCTGCTGGAGCACTTCGCCGCCCACGTCAAAGCGGCTGAGGGAACGCTCCGCGCCGCTGGAGATCTTAAGGTAGCCGATGGAGCCGCCGTGCTTGGCCACTACGGCAAACGGCTTGTGCGGCAGGGTGGCTTCGGCCAGACCCTTGCCGTCCGTCTTCACCTTGGCAATCTCCTGGAGCTGATAGTCATACACTTCCAGGTTCACGCCGGAGAGGGGCTTGGCGGTGAGGAGGTCCGTGGCGGCCAGCCAGAGCTTGTCGCCGTCGGCATATTCGGCCATGAGGCCGATGTCGGAGGCCAGCAGCTGTACGGACGGGAAGCGGTCGCTGTCCATATAGAAGGACGGCTTCTCCGGGTTGTTGGAGTCTTCCCAGTCGTAGTTTTCCCAGTCGTAGTCGTTCTCCCAGTAGTAGGAGCTCTGGGTGTCCCAGACGTCGTCATCGGCCTTGGAAGGGGCTCCGGTGGGGCCGCCCAGGGTGCGCATGGGATCCTTGCCGCCATAGAGGCTCTGGTCCAGGCGGAAGCTCAGGCGGATGCGGTAGATGGCGCCCGGCTCCTTCTTTATCATGTTGCTGAGGTCAATGCTGTGCTCGTGCCACTGGTGGAGGTCCTTGGAGGCGTCCAGGGCCACGTCGCCCTTCCACACCAGGCGGCCGCTGCGGCGCAGGCTGCCCTCCTCGCCCAGGTCGTTGTCCTGCAGGTACATGAGCACGTTCTTCTCGTAAATCTTCACCACCCTCACTTCCACTGCGCTGAGGTTCACGGCGCTGAAGGGGAGGATGAGTTTGGATTTGTCCGGGAGGATGTTGCCCTTGAGCGGAATGCTCACGGCAGGCACTTCCTCCGTGCGGGTGAAGGTGCGTACGAAACTCTCGCCCAGGGTTTCACCTTGGGCGCTCTTGAGGGAGCGGTCCAGGGTGAGGGTGAGGTCTCCGCGGCGGTTCTCGTAGAACACCTGCAGCAGGGAATCCTGCACCTGCACATAGCTGCGGCCGGCGCCTTCCAGTTCCACCATACCCTTGAGGGTGGCGTTGGAAGGGGTCTTGGAGAACACCACGTCAATGCTGGGGGTGTCTCCGGAAACTTCCCGTACCGTTACCACGCGGAAGGGACGTCCGTTGTCCGGTTCCGGCTTCTCCAGGGCCTTGGGCGATGCGCCGCGGCCTTTCACGGTGAAGCCGAAGTTGAACTGCTTCAGGGCCTCTTCGCTTACCTGGGTAATCTTGTCCAAGTCTATGCTAACGGCATAAGTCTGGCCCACCTTGAGGGCGCCCTCTTCCGGAACGTAGGTCACGGAAGAAGGAGAGTTCCATCGGACGGTGCCCGGGACGGAGGGGCTGATGTTAAACAGGCCGCTGGTCTTGCGGGCGGCTTCCTCCACGTCTCCGGTGAAGTCTACCCGGATTACGGCATCATCGGCAATGATACCGCCTGTGTAGGCCTTGATGTACTCGGCAAAGGCCGTGTCCGGGCTTTCTGCCGCATTCTTTTTGCTGCCGCAGGAGAAGGCGGCAAGAACGGCCGTTACCAGAACGGTCAGTCGCAGAATGTGATGTTTCATATACACTACTTATTTTAGGTTTTAATATTGTTCCACAGTTTCCTTCAGGCGGCGGAGGCCTTCCAGGAGTATGGTGCGGGGGCAGGCGATGTTAAGCCGCTCGAAACCTTCCCCGGCGGCGCCGTAGATGGTGCCCGTGCTAAGCACCAGTCCGTGCTTCTTGAGCTGCTCCGCAAAACGCTCGCTGAACCCTTCCAGGGGTTCTCCGGGATGCATCACGCTGCGGCAGTCCAGCCACATGAGGTAGGTGCCCTCCAGGGGCGGGGCGGTGATTCCGGGAAGCTCGTCTTCCAGGAAGCAATAGACGGTGCGGGCGTTGTGCCAGAGGTATTCCCTCAGCTGGTCCAGCCAGGCTTCCCCCTGGTTGTAGGCGGCCTGCAGGGCCGTTACGCCAAACACGTTTACGTCGCAGCACTCATTATCATTAATGGCCCTGTCCATCTTTTTAAGGACTTCCGGGTCCTTGGCAAAGATGTTGGCAATCTGGATGCCGGCAATGTTGAAGGCCTTGGTGGGGGAGATGCAGGAGACGGAATTGAGTACCAGCGGCTCCGGCAGGGTGGCCCAGGGGGTATAGTCGTGGCCGGGATAAGTGAGTTCGCAGTGGATCTCATCGGCCACCACAAAGACGTTGTGACGGAGGCAGATTTCTCCCATCTGCACCAGTTCTTCCCGGGTCCAGACGCGTCCGGCGGGGTTGTGGGGGTTGCACAGGAGAAATACCCGGGCCTGGGAGACCTTGGCCTCAAAGTCTTCCCAGTCAATGCTGTACAGCCCGTTCTCATAATGCAGCGGATTCTCCAGCTGGCCACATTTGTTGTTGCGGATGGCGGGGAAGAAGGCGTTGTAGCAGGGGGTCTGCACCAGCACTTTGTCGCCAGGCTGGGTCATGGCCTTGATGGCGGCGGAATACGCGGCAATAACTCCGGTGGTGGGAACAATATTCTCCCGGCCGATGCCCTCCCAGCCGTGCCGGCGGGAAAACCAGCTGCCGATGGCTTTGTAATAAGCATCCGGCACCAGTTCATAGCCGAAGACGCCGTGATCCAGACGCTTCTGCAAAGCTTCTTGGATTTCCGGCGCGATGCGGAAGTCCATATCGGCCACCCACATGGGGAGGGTGCCCGGGTACAGGTCCCATTTCACGCTCTCGCTGTTCCGGCGGTCCGGACAATTATCAAAGTTGTATTTTGTCATTCTGAGCACAGCGAAGAATCTATTTTTATTTCACAGTTTCCGGGCGCCTTGATGTTGGCGTCCATGATAATCTGGCCGATGCTCCCGGCTCGGATGCTCCCGCTGCGGGGGTTCTTCACGGAGTGAATGTGGCCCTGGACGGTGGCCTTCACGGAGCTGTACTCAAAGGCCAGATCCGCGTCCGGCTCGAAGGTGCAGTTCTCCAGGACCAGATTTTCGCAGTAGCACAGGGGCTGGGTTCCGCCAATGTGGCAGTTCACCAGGCGGAGGTTCTTGGAATACCAGGCCAGGAATTCTCCCTGGATGCGGGAGTTGTACACGGTCACATTCTCGCTTTCCCAGAAGGCGTCCTTGGTGTCCAGGTTGGCATTCCGGATAATCACGTTCCTGGCATACTGGAAGGAGTAGTTGCCCTGGAGCTTGAACCCGTCTATGTCAATGTCATGCGTGTGCATGAAGATATAATCGGCCTTTTGGGCCTCTACGCTGCGGAGCACTACGCCGTCGCAGTCCCAGAAGGTTTCCAGGGCGTTGGGGAGCTGCACATTCTCCAGATACGTATCCGTGATCCGGCGGAACATCTTGGGGGCTTCCACCAAAGTATTGTACATCTTGCAGTGGCGGGTGTACCACAGGGCCGCGCGGGCGCCTTCCCGGAAGATGCAGTCCCGGATCACGAATCCGTCACACTCCCAGAAGGGATACTTCCCGTTAAACTCGCAGTTAACGGCCTCTATGTTAGCGCCTTCCTTGATGGAAGACTCCCCGGGGCCGATTTTTACCCTCTCCAGGTAAAGACCGTCCCGACGGGCGTACAGGGGACGTTCGCCCTCAAAATATTGGTCCTTGTAAATTTCCATATATAAATACAAAGATAATATTTTTGAAGGGAACTGCCAAAGGGGGTGTTTGATACATTCCAAAGTTTTTGTACCTTTGTCAAAATCCGTGAATAAAAATCTTTAAAATAATTGGTTATGAAAAGAATCCTCCTGTTATTGGGAACTGCCGTTCTTGCTGCCGTCCTGCTAAGTTCCTGCACCAAAGAACCGTCCACATCTTCTATTCAGGGCAAGTGGAAATTCAACAAAGAAGTGGCCCAGTTACTTTCCGGCGACAAGGTTGTGTCGGAAGAGGCGTATTATGCGTCTTCGGAGCAGCTGGATTTCTATTTTGAATTCAATGCCGACAAGACTTTCACCACCCTGGGCGTATTTCTGGACGAGGGCTCCTTGGCCAGTACCGGTACTTATGCGGTTTTTGACAACAAACTGGTGCTCACGTCTTCCAGCAGCTCGGAAACCTTTATCATAGACTCGGTGTCTTCCTCGGAACTGGTCCTTATCACCTCGGATGGCATTTCGGACGAGGGTGTGGGATACACTTATGTGGTAAAGTGGTACTTCAACAAGATTAAATAACGCCAGGAAAAGGGGCGCCTGCCAATTTGTCAGTCTTTGCCCCCTGGCACAGCAGTTGATTGTTCTAAACCGTCCTTCCCGTGGGAGGGGCGGTTTTTTTGATACTTTTAAAACACAAATAATTATGCTAAGACCGTTAGGAACCAGAGTGGTGATCGAGCCCAAAGAGGCCGAGACCATGACCGCCGGGGGCCTGTATATCCCGGACAATGCCAAGGAAAAACCCCAGCAGGGAGTTGTAGTTGCCGTGGGCCCCGGCTCCAAGGACGAACCCATGGAAGTGAAAGTGGGTGAGACCGTTCTCTATGGCAAGTACGCCGGCACGGAGGTCACCGTGGACACCAAGAAGTACCTCATTGTAAAACAGAATGACATTTTAGCAATCCTGTAAGGAAGGGGCATGACAATGTCGTCATTGCCGGCTTGACCGGCAATCTTAAACTGAATAGATTATGGCAAAGGAAATCAAATTCAATACAGACGTTCGCGCCGCTATGAAGGAAGGCGCAGACGCATTGGCAAACGCCGTTAAGGTAACCCTGGGCCCCAAAGGCCGCAACGTGGTTATTGCCAAGAAGTTCGGTGCACCGCAGATTACCAAGGACGGTGTAACCGTGGCCAAGGAAGTGGAGCTGGAAGACCAGTTCCAGAATATGGGTGCCCAGATGGTGAAGGAGGTTGCCTCCAAGACCAACGAGCAGGCCGGTGACGGTACCACCACCGCCTCCGTGCTGGCCCAGGCCATCATCAACGTGGGCCTCAAGAACGTTACCGCCGGTGCCAATCCCATGGACCTCAAGCGCGGTATTGACAAGGCCGTGAAGGCCGTTGTGGACAACCTCAAATCCCAGAGCCAGGCCGTTGGAGAGGACTATTCCAAGATTGAGCAAGTTGGTACCGTATCGGCCAACAACGACGCCCAGATCGGCAAACTCATTGCCGATGCCATGGCCAAGGTAAAGAAGGACGGTGTTATCACCGTGGAAGAAGCCAAGGGCACGGAGACGGAGGTTAAGGTTGTGGAAGGCATGCAGTTCGACCGCGGCTACATCTCCCCGTACTTCATGACCAACGGAGACAAGATGGAAGCTGTCCTGGACGACGCCTACATCCTCCTCACGGACAAGAAGATTGCCAATATGGAAGACCTCATGCCGGTGCTGGAGCCCGTGGCCCGCGAAGGCAGGAGCCTCCTCATTATTGCCGAAGACGTTGAGGGCCAGGCCCTTACCACCCTGGTGGTGAACCGCTTGCGGGGTACCTTGAAGGTGGCTGCCGTCAAGGCTCCGGGCTTTGGCGACCGCCGCAAGGAAATGCTGCAGGACATTGCCACCCTCACCGGTGCAGTGGTCATCAGCGAGGAGCGCGGCTTTACCCTCCAGAATGCCAACGTGCAGATGCTGGGCAAGGCCGAGAAGGTTACCATCACCAAGGAGAACACCACCATCGTGGGCGGTGCAGGAGACCAGGCCGCCATTAAGGACCGGGCCGATCAGATCCGCGCCCAGATAGAGACCACCAAGAGCGACTATGACCGTGAGAAGCTCCAGGAGCGCCTGGGCAAGCTGGCAGGCGGTGTGGCCGTGATCTACGTGGGTGCCACCAGCGAGATTGAGATGAAGGAGAAGAAGGACCGCGTGGACGACGCTCTCAACGCCACCCGCGCAGCCGTGGAGGAAGGTTACCTGCCGGGCGGCGGCGTGGCCTACATCCGCGCTGCAGAGGCCCTCAAGGGCATCAAGGGAGAGAACGAGGACGAGACCACCGGTATCCGCATCATTGAGCGCGCCATCGAGGAGCCGCTGCGTCAGATTGCAGCTAATGCCGGTGTGGAAGCTTCCGTGATCATTAACAAGATCCGCGAAGGTAAGGCCGATTTCGGCTACAACGCACGCACGGGCGAATACGTTAATATGTACGAAGCCGGTGTGATCGATCCCACCAAGGTGGCGCGCGTGGCCCTGGAGAACGCCGCTTCCGTAGCCGGCATGTTCCTCACCACCGAATGTGGCATCGTGGACATCCCGGAGCCCGCTCCGGCCGCTCCCGCCATGCCCGCCGGCGGAATGATGTAATGTCATGAAACGCGCATTACGCTTTGTTATAGAAGGTGCTCTGCTGGTAGCGGGCACCTTCTCATGTTCTGCCCCGCAGCGGCAGTGGTCGCCGGCGGGGGAGCGGATCCGGACCGTCTGGGGAGAGGCTGTTACCCCGGAGAATGTACTGCCGGAGTATCCCAGACCCATGTTGGTGCGGGAGAACTGGCTGTCTCTCAACGGACTTTGGGACTATGCCATCCTGCCGCAGGGAGAGGAGTTCTCCAAGCCGGAAGGCAGCATCCTGGTGCCCTTCTGTGCAGAGTCTTCCCTCTCCGGAGTGGGCCGTCACCCGGGGGCCGATGAAGCCCTCTGGTACCGCACCACTTTCAAGCTGCCCAAGGGCTGGAAGGAGAAAGTCCTCCTCCATTTTGGGGCGGTGGACTGGCAGGCCGATGTATGGCTCAACGGCCAGCACGTGGGCACCCATACCGGCGGCTATACGGCTTTCAGCTTTGACATTACGCCTTACCTGAAGGGTGGAAAACAGACCCTGGAAGTGCGGGTGCTGGACGGCACGGATAATGACCTGCAGCCGCGTGGAAAGCAGGTTTCCAATCCTTCCGGCATCTGGTACACCCCGGTGACGGGCATCTGGCAGAGTGTGTGGCTGGAGCCGGTGCCGGAAACCCATGTAGAGCGTTACGCGGTTACGCCGGATCTTTCCGGCTTCGACTTTACCGTCTTTGCCTCCGAGGCTCAGCCGGGAGACCAGGCAGTAATTACGCTGCGGGAAGGCGCCGTGGGCTATGGTGTTGGAGACGCGGAAGGTGCCGTTGTGGCATCGACCAAGGCCGTTCCGGGAGAGCCGGTCCGGCTGGAGGTCCCGGAGCCGCAACTGTGGTCCCCGGATTCTCCGTACCTGTATGCCGTAGAAATCGGACTGGAGCGGGATGGCGTTCTGCTGGATACGGTGAAGGGCTATGCCGCCCTCCGCACGGTCTCGGAAGTGCGTGATGCCAAGGGCTTTAAGCGTATCGGCCTCAATGGGGCGCCGCATTTCCAGTACGGTCCGCTGGACCAGGGCTGGTGGCCGGACGGGCTGTATACCGCGCCTTCGGACGAGGCACTCCGTTTCGATATTGCCAAAACACGGGACTTCGGCTTTAACATGATCCGCAAGCACATCAAGGTGGAGCCGGAGCGCTGGTACACCTGGTGCGACCGCCTGGGTATTGTGGTCTGGCAGGACATGCCTTCCATTTCCGACAGCCGCCATGGCCGATGGGAACAGTGGAAGTGGGCCTCCCCGGAGGACGATTCCCGCCTTTCCGCGCAGGCGCGCGATACCTATTATAAAGAATGGGGGGAGATTATCGGCCAGCTGTCCAATCATCCGTCCATCGTGGTATGGGTGCCCTTCAACGAGGGCTGGGCGCAGTTTGATACGGAAGAGGCCGTGGCCTTCACCAAACGGGCCGATGGAACCCGCCTCGTGAATTCCGCCTCCGGCGGCAATTCATACCCGGTGGGGGACATCTTCGACAGCCATAACTATCCGGATCCGCACATGAAGTTCACTTCCGGCGGCCTGCAGATAGACGTGCTGGGAGAGTATGGCGGCATTGGATGGGCGGTGGAAGGCCACCTGTGGCAGCCGGACCGCAACTGGGGCTATGTGCAGTACCACAGCGGGGAAGAAGTGTTTGCCCAATATGAGGATTTTGCCAGGCAGCTCATCCCCACCATTGCGCATGGTGTATCGGCAGCCGTTTATACCCAGACTACGGACGTGGAGATAGAGGTAAACGGCCTCATGACCTACGACAGGAAAGTAATCAAAATGGACGAAAGCAAGCTAAAGGCTGTAAATCAGGAGGTTATAAGGGTATTATGAAAATTTTTTAAAAATTCTTCAAAAATTTTCCTGAAAAAGTTTGCTAGTTAAGAAAAAGTTACTACCTTTGCAGTCCCGTTCGGAAACGAGCGGGATTTTTACGCAAAAAAAGTTCATTGAAAAGACTGAAAGGAAAGTACAAGCAAGTACCGGAAAAGTGTAACACTTTTCAAACTTTAAACGAGCGTCAGTTTCTTAGGAAACAAGCGTCAGGAACAAGCTAGATTTATAGAAAATATACAATGAAGAGTTTGATCCTGGCTCAGGATGAACGCTAGCGGCAGGCTTAACACATGCAAGTCGAGGGGCAGCGTGGAGTAGCAATACTCTGACGGCGACCGGCGAAAGGGTGAGTAACGCGTGAGCAACATGCC
>JAIKYL010000119.1 GCA_024683255.1 Bacteroidales bacterium
CCGTCGGTGAGCTGCTCGATGCGCCAGAGCTCGCTGTCCGCACCGGTGAATTCCGGAACGGAAGTGAGTTCGCCGTCCTCCGTGGCTGCCAGGGCCCGGTTGGTGCCGGCAATGGTAATCTTGTAATACGGGGCGCCCAGATAGCCACCGGCATCCGGCACAGCCGTCACGGTCCAACGCTGATGGGGACGGAACATATAGTCGCTGGTGCGAATGTCAATGTTGCCCTCCGGCCAGCCTTCCTTCACCTCTTCCAGTTTCTGCTCGTCCAATTCCACCACAGGGTCGTTGGGGTTGATGCGGAAAGCGCGCATGCCACCGGCCTGGCGCACAAAGTCCACGGCAAGCTCCAGGGAATAGCCTCGGCGCTCGGATTCAATCTCGTAGGTGCCTTCCTTGAAAGGATTGGCAGCCACCGGCCAGCCGTTTTTCCAGAGAAGGGAACGCACGGCCAGCACGCTGCGGCCGCTGCGGTTATAATCGGCCTCATAATGGAAGGACATCTTCTCTACGCCTTCCTCTTCCACGAACCAGCCGAAGTGACCGGGACCCGTGGCGCGGTTGCCGGCACTCAGGACCATCTTGCCGCCGCCCTGGAGCATGTCACGGCCCATGTTGTCCAGATAGGGTCCGGTGACGCTGCGGGAACGGCCGCAGACAATGTTGTAGGTGGAATTCACGCCGTCGCAGCAGGTACCGTGGGTGCCCAGCAGATAGTACCAGCCGTCCTTGTACATAAGGGCAGTGGCCTCGCAGTCAATGGCAATGTCAACGGCCTTGTTGCCCGCCACGCGTTTGCCGGTGGCAGGGTCCAGCTCCACAATGCGGATGGCGCCGAAATAGGTGCCGTAGGAGCACCAGAGGCGACCTGTAGTGGGATCCAGCAGGAAAGCCGGGTCAATGGCCCAGCAGTCTTCATCGGCCCCGGCCCAGGCCACCAGTTCGGGTTCGCTGTAGCCGAAGTCCGGGGATTCCGGATCCAACGTCTTGGTCCACATGGTGGTAACGTTGCCGCGGGTCTTGCCCTCGGTGCCGGGATAACCGGCACTGTAGGCGACCAGATAGCGGTCCCCTATCTTGATTACGTCCGGGGCCACACCGCCGCCGGTACGCACCGCACCGTCGTGCCAGGTCCAGCCGTCCTCGGAGATGAGGCCGCCCTGACCGGTGCCGAAGGTGTAATACTTGCCGTCACACTTGATGATGGTGGAAGGGTCATGGATATAGACGTTTCCAATCTGGGCCGCTGCCGGAATGGCAAACAGGACGGCCATAAGAATGAGTGTAATATTGAACTTTTTCATGGCTGTACTTATTGATTGGTGACGGTATAGTTGGTAACGGGATTTCCGTGCATGTCAAGCAGACGGATGCAGAAGTCGCTCATGCCGGGGCCGTTGATAACGGCGCCGCGGATTACGTTGCGGCCGGCCTTGAGGTTGATTTTCCTGGAAACGCAGTCGTCCACCACCATTCGGCGGTCGCCGGACAGGAGGATGGCCTCCTCTCCGTTAACCCACCACATGGATGCGGAATTGGAGCCAACGGACATGCGCACGGTGATATCTTCCGGCACATTTATAACGGTAACGGCCAGGAACAGCGCCTCGGTGGGATGCAGGCCCAGTCCGGTGGCAAAACGGTACAGTTTCACGTTGTAGCGCTTGCTGTCGTAGCAGTGCCAGGCCAGCTTGGTCTTCTTGTCCAGCTTTACCTTCTGTCCGTCCTTGGGAAGGATGGTCATCTGCTCCGGGAAATAAACCTTAGCGAACTCTTCCCGCAGGTAGCTGTCGTTGAAGATGGCGTTGGAGCGGATTTCCGGTTTGCCGATGGGCTCCAGCAGGCTCCAGCGACGGATAAAGCCGTCATTGTCCGGTGCCGCGGGCGTAAGGGCGGCCGGAGCAAAATAATCCTCCAGTACGGGCTGGTGATAGCTCAGGTCCAGTTCCTGGGCTTGGGCCGAGAACACGCCGAAACAGCCGGCCGCAAGGGTGGCCAGCAGGGCGTTCCTTAAAATGGATTTTAACATAATGTATTAATTAAGAATTATTTATGAGCAAGATGACGCTCTTCCCTAAGGGTGAGTCCCATAAAGAAGATGGAAAGGATACAGGCTCCAATGAGCAGGAGGAAGGTCATGTTCCAGCCTGCCGTCTGGGCCACCCAGCCGATGACCGTATTGGCCAGGATGAAGGTGCCCAGGAAATAGCCGAAGAAGCCCGTGAGACCGGCAGCCGTTCCCGCCGCGTTCTTGGGCGCCAGATCCAGCGCCTGCACGCCGATGAGCATCACAGGACCATAGATAAAGAAGCCGATGCCGATGAGGCAGATAATGACCATGGTAAGGTTGTCGATGAAAATCCAGTACAGCACCACGAACACCAGCACCAGGGCCATGAACAGCATGGTGGGCAGGGCCCGGCGGCCATGGAAGAGCTTGTCCGACAGCCAGCCGCAAAGGAGCGTTCCCGGAATGGCCGCGAATTCATACGCGAAGTATGCCCAGCCGGCGCTCTTGAGGTCAATCCCCTTCTCCGTAAGGATGGAGGGAGCCCAGTCCAGGCAGCCATAACGTACCATATAGACGAAGGCGTTGGAGAGGGCGATGAACCACAGGAATTTGTTGTTGAGTACGTGCTGGAAGAAGATTTCCTTGGCTGTGAGGGTTTCCTCGTGCTTGGCCGAATAATTCTTGGGATAGTCGTTGCGCCAGGCTTCTACGGACTGCAGACCGCAGGACTGGGGCGTATCGCGCAGCAGTACATAGGCCAAAAGGGCGATGAACAGCGCAACGGCGGCCGGGAAGGCAAAGGTGCCGATAAGGAAGTACAGCTCCTCATGAGCGCCGTAGAACCAGCTGCCGAACCAGGCAGCGCCGTAGGTGGCCATCGGCCCCACAAGGGCGCCGCCCACATTGTGAGCGCAGTTCCATATGCTCATCATGGTGCCCCGCTCATTCGGGGAGAACCAGTGCGTCATCACGCGGCCGCAGGGAGGCCAGCCCATGCCGTTAAACCAGCCCACCAGGCAGTTGAGCACGCCCATTACCAGAATGGCCAGGGCTTTATGCTCCGCGCCGATAAACTGGATGGGAACAATCATGAAGCACATGGAAATGGCCGTGAGGATAAGGCCTATGGGCAGGAATACGCGGGCGTTGGAACGGTCGCTCACGCTGCCGTTCAGGAACTTGGAAAGGGCGTATGCAGCGGCGTTCAGACCCAGCACAAAACCCAGTTCCGCCTTCTCAAAGCCCAGCGGCGCCATGGCCGGGATGGCCATGGAGAGGTTCTTTCTAACCAGGTAGAAGCCGGCATAGCCGATAAAGGCGCCCAGGAATACCTGCCAGCGCAGGCGTTTGTACTTTGCATCGGCCTCCGGGCCGGTTTCGGCCGGTTTATACGCCGGCTGTTTTAAAAAGCCTATCATATTTTATTCTATTGCTTCCGCTAAAATGGATATGGGATTCATTACGGAGTAACCCGTGCTCATTTCTATCTGCCATTTGCAGGTTTCGCAGTCGCAGGCCACCACGTCCGGATTAACCGTTTTGATCTGGTCAAAGAGGGCGGCGCCGATGGCCTGGGAGGCCGCGTAATTCTCCTTCTTGAAACCGTAGGTGCCGGCAATGCCGCAGCAGGCCGAATCCAGCAGGGTGAACTCCACCCCGGGGATCATCCGGAGCAGTTTTTCCGAGAAGACGCCCCAGCCCATCTTTTCCATGTGGCAAGGAACGTGGTATGCGATTTTCTTGTGATAATCGGCCTTGAACTTGAGCGCAGCGCCTTTTTCCAGTTTCTCAAAGATGAAGCGCGTGGCCATTAGGAGGGAGTCCCGCACATCGGCATTGTCTACGCCCAGCAGGTTGGGATACTCTTCCCGCATGGTGAGCGTACAGGAGGACGAGGTGGTTACCACGCGGAGTCCCTTGTCCACTACCGCCTTTCGGAGCGCTGCTACATTGTGCTGGGCATTTTTGGTGGCTTTTTCGCTCATACCGTTGGTTATCATGGCAATGCCGCAGCATTTCTCCTTTTCAAGCAGTTGCACGCCAACGCCCAGGGCATTCAGAACCTTCACCAGGTCTTTTCCCAGCTGCGGATAATTGTAATTCACATAACAGCCGTGGAAATACGCCACCTGGTCCTGGAAAGCGGCCTGTTCCTTGTCCCGGTGCTTGAGCCAGCCCTCGAAACTGCGTGCGCTGTATTTGGGGAAGGTGCGCTGCCTGTCTATCTTGAGTGTAGCGTCCAGGGCCGTTTTGGTGATGCCCAGGCCGGTGACACCGTTTACGATGGGGGCGAAGGGCCGGGCCAGGGTGCCCATGAAATCCGTAGAAGCCAGGATGGTATCCCGCAGCTTGGGTTTGGAATGGTCGTATTTGATGCGGGCCGCCTGGATCAGGTCGGCCACATTAACGCCGGAAGGACAGGCCACCTCGCAGCGCTTGCAGTTCATGCAGTACTTGAGGTTCTCGTCGAAAAAGTACTTGTCCTTGAGACGGAGCCGCTCGCCGTCGGGCCCGGCCTGCTTGGGACCCGGATATGACGGATTCACCGCCACGACCGGGCAGTAGGCGGTGCATATCGTGCATTTGATGCACTGCTCGAAACAATTGAAACTGATGTTCCTCTCCTGCATGGCTCAGACGGATATGATGTTTTCCGCCACTCTCATGGCGGTCAGGATTGCTACTCCGGCGCCGCTCCCCTCGTAAAGGGGATTGCATCCTCCAACCTGTGAACCGGCGACGTAGAGGTTTTCGACCACCGAGCCGGCCTTGAAAGGCCTGAAACATCCGTCGGTCAGGACGCCGAAGCCCGAATAGTTCTGCCTGGCGAAGAAATCCGTGTCGAACCAGTCCTTCATGTCGGAGGGAAAATCGACGTCAAGCCCGAAGACAGGTTCGACGACCTTGCCTGGAGAAGCTTCGAGTCCCTTCCCGAAAATGTTGCCGCTTGCCAGCACGAAAGTGTCGGCCTCGATACGGAGTCCGCCAAGGTTTACGGTGCGGATGCTCACCACCCTGTCCCCTTCGAATACTGGATCCATCGCCGTGTCACCTGCGAGGAAAGTACCTCCTGCCATCTCGAAAGCCTTCTTGAGAAGCATCTGGGCGCGTATTCCCGGAACTGACGGGGGCATTGTGCCTATGAACATGATCCTGGCAGGAATCATCTCCCTGAGCCATCCGGTGACCGGCTGGTCGCCAAGGCTGAAGACTTCCGGCAAGACAACAAGGTCCTCGCCGTCAAGAAGTCCCTGGACCTTGTGGCCGAACTCCTTCCAATTCTCCTCGCGGTTCATCAGCCGTGAAATACCCACGGACCTCATCTCGGTCGGGTTCTTCCTGAGAGTCTCCACATCCTTGATAGCAACGCTCTCGATGCGGCATTCGGTCCCTCTCTTCCCCAGCCCCTCGGCTATGAAACGAGTATTAAAGTCAAGGAAACCCGAGAAGTTGACAATCAATGCCTTGTGCCCGAACACTTTATCCTTTGATGCAACAAGGTCCACATCCTTCATCGCAAGCCAGGCGGGTTTCATTGTGCCCAAGGGAGTAATGCGGTATCCGTTGCGAGGGAACTCTTCCGACTCGAATCCTTCGGCAGGATGGAGTTCGATGCCGCAGCCTGCGAAGAACGCCGGGACCCTGGAAACATATTCGGCGACCAGGTCAGTCCCAAGTTTCGAATAGGGATGGCCGGACGGAAGCGAGAAGATGACCTTCAAAGGTTCGCTCACGGGAGTCCCGTCAGGAAGCCTGCTGAGCAGTCCAAATGTGCCTGAGGAGAAATGCAGTGCATTCTGTCCGGTGGAAACGATGAGGCACTTCTTCCCCGCCTTCTGCAGGCTGATGCCGCAGACGAGCGACGACAGTCCGCCGCCTACTATGATGG
>JAIKYL010000160.1 GCA_024683255.1 Bacteroidales bacterium
AAAGGAGATCTAAACTATGGCAAAAAAAGCAGTTGCTACCTTCGATGCTAAGGCTGGTGCCAAGCACATGGTGAAGGTGATCCGCATGGAAAAGAGCCCCAAGACCGGTGCCTACGTGTTCGTAGAGCAGCTGGTGGAAGAGGGTAAGGAAAAAGATTTTTTCAATAAGAAATAGTCTTTTTAAAGTACTTAATAAAGCCGTCTTTGCAAAAGGGCGGCTTTTTGTGTATATTTGTAGTTTGAGCCTTCGTAGAAGGCGATAGTAAGTCCCTTCCCCGAGGGAAGGGATTTAGGGAAGGGGTAACGTGGGCTTTAAGTATTGTGCGTGAGACCAAAGAGCGATAGAAACTATGGGAATATTTGATAAAGGCGTTAAGAAGACCAACCTGAACTTCTTCCAGAAGCTGGGGCGGGCCATCGTGGGCAAGTCCCGCGTGGACGACGAAGTGCTGGATGCGGTGGAGGAGGCCCTGCTGGGCTCGGATATGGGCGTGGACACCACGCTCAAGGTGATCGAGAACATCGAGGACCGGGTGGAGAAGGACAAATACGTGGACATGGAAGAGCTGGTGGGCCTTATCCGGGAAGAGATTGCCGCCCTCATGGGGGAGGATGATGCTCCGGTGCAAGCTTTTGACTTTTCCAAGAAGCCCTATGTGATGCTCATCGTGGGCGTGAACGGAGTGGGGAAGACCACCACCATCGGCAAGTTGGCGTCCATGCTGCGGGCCCAGGGCAAGAAGGTGGTTGTAGGTGCGGCCGACACCTTCCGCGCCGCGGCCGTGGAGCAGCTCACCGTATGGGCGGAACGCTCCGGGGCCGATATAGTGAAGCAGCCCATGGGCGCGGATCCTGCCGCCGTGGCCTTCGACACGGTGAAATCGGCCGTGGCCAAGGGGGCCGATGTGGTGCTCATAGACACTGCCGGGCGCCTGCACAACCGCGTGGATCTCATGAACGAGCTCACCAAAATCCGCAACGTTATCCGCCGCGTGGTGCCGGACGGTCCGCACGAAGTGCTGCTGGTGCTGGACGGTTCCACCGGGCAGAATGCCTTTGTCCAGGCCAAGGAATTTTCCAAGGCAACGGACGTTACGGCCCTCGCCGTAACCAAGCTGGACGGCAGTGCCAAAGGCGGCGTGGTGGTGGGCATCGTGGACCAGTTCAAGTTCCCCATCAAGTTCCTGGGCATTGGAGAAGGCATAGAGGACCTCAAGGTCTTTGACCGCAAAGAGTTCGTGGAAGATTTGTTTAAATTAGAGGATATACAATAATGAGATTGCCGGTTAAGCCGGCTATGACGTCATCCCCGGCTCGACCGGGGATCTCAAAACAACTTATTATGAAAGTTTCTTACAATTGGCTTAAAGAGTATTTGAAGTGTGACCTTACGCCGGACCAGGTGGCCGAGGCAATGACCTCCATCGGTATCGAGGTGGATTCTGTGGAAATGGAAGAGGCAGTACCCGGCGGACTGCAGGGCGTGGTTGTGGCCCAGGTGCTCACCTGCGAGGCCCATCCGGACAGCGACCATCTGCACATTACCACCGTGAACGACGGTTCACCGGAACCCGTCCAGGTGGTCTGCGGCGCCCCCAACGTGGCGGCGGGGCAGAAGGTGCTGTTCGCCCGTATCGGCACGGTGCTGCCCGGGGATTTCAAGATCAAGAAGTCCAAGATCCGCGGCGTGGAAAGCTTCGGCATGATCTGCGCGGAGGATGAGCTGGGCATCGGCAACAGCCACGAGGGCATTATGGTGCTCCCGGAAAACGCCGTTCCCGGCACCCCGGCCAAGGAATACCTCAAGCTGGAAGACCAGGCTGTCATTGAGTACGAGATTACTGCCAACCGCATAGATGCCGCCTCCCACTGGGGCGTGGCGAGGGATCTTTATGCATACCTTAAGAGCCGGAACATCCCCTGCTCACTGGAGCGTCCGTCCGTGGATGCTTTCCGCGAGGGTGCGGGCGAATCCATGCCCGTAGAGGTGCTGGACAACGCCGGTGCGCCGCGTTACATCGGCATCACCGTCAAGGGCGTAAAGGTGGCTCCGTCCCCCGAATGGCTGCAGAAAAAGCTCCTCTCCATCGGCCAGCGTCCGGTGAATAATGTAGTGGATATCAGCAACTTCATCCTATTCGAAGACGGCCAGCCCCTGCATACCTTCGATGCCGATAAGGTCCGTGGCGGCAAGGTCATCGTGCGTCGAGCCAAGGACGGAGAACCCATCCGTACCCTGGACGGCGTGGAGCGCAAGCTCGCTTCCTGCGACATGGTCATTGCCGATGCGGAAGGCCCCATGTGCATTGCCGGTGTGTTCGGCGGAGAAGATTCCGGCGTTACGGACAGCACGGTGAACGTTTTCATCGAGGGTGCATACTTCGATCCCGTGTCCATCCGCAAGACCGCCAAGCGCGAGCAACTTTCCACGGACGCCAGCTTCCGTTTCGAGCGTGGAGCGGATCCGGAGGCTGCCGAATACGGCGCCAAGCGGGCCGCCCTCCTCATCCAGGAGATTGCCGGCGGTGAGGTGGTGGGCAAGGTCCGGGAAGTGTATCCGGAGCCCATCGGCCGTGCTCAAATTGAGCTGGACTATAACCGTATGGAGCATTTCATGGGCAAGAAGATCGGCCATGATACCATTGAGAAGATCCTGGAAGGTCTTAACTATCAGTTCCTTGAGAAACGGGAAGGCGGCGCCTTGGTGGCGGCTCCCACCTACATGGTGGACGTTACCCGGGAATGCGACGTGGTGGAGGAAGTGCTCCGCATCTACGGTTACAACAACGTGGAACTGCCGCAGACCCTTCGCATGAGCGTTAACGCCAGTCCCACCCCGGATCCGGAAGCCATCCGCAACAACATCTCCAACTGGCTGGCGGCCAATGGCTTTGTGGAAACCATGAACAACTCCCTCACCAAGGAGGATTATTATACCAAGCTCCAGACCTTCCCGGCCGAGCGTTGCGTGCACATTGTGAACCCGCTCAGCAGTGACCTTAACGTGATGCGGCAGACGCTGCTCCTTAACGGCCTGGAGGTGGTGGCCTACAACCTTAACCGGCAGGCCACCTCGCTCAAGTTCTTTGAGTATGGCTCTGTGTATCAGCGCCTTCCGGAGACGGACGGCACCACCCTTGTGGGGTACGAAGAGCACCGCTGCTTCTCGCTCTTCCTCACCGGAACCCCGGACAAGGCCTGGCGCAATCCGGTCCAGAAGTCCCATTTCTTCCTCCTGAAGGGTTATGTGGAGGCCCTGCTGGCCCGTTACCGGATAGATGCCAGCACCCTGCTCACGGAAGCCGCCCCGGCCGATCTGTTTGCCGAAGGACTGGTATACCTCCTGCCCGGCAAGGAGCCCAAGGTGCTCTGTACTCTGGGAACCATTAACCCGGTGCTGGCCAAGCGCTTTGGCATCAAGCAGCCGGTAATTGCCGCGGAAATGAACTGGGAAGTGCTGTTCTCCCTGGTGAAGCGGGACAAGTTCTCCTTCAAGGAGCTGCCCAAGTTCCCGGAGGTGCGGCGGGATCTGGCCCTGCTGCTGGACGAGTCGGTCTCTTATGCCGATGTCCGCAAGGCAGCCCTGCAGGCCGGCAAGAAGCTCATCAAGAGCGTTACCCTCTTTGACGTATACCGTGGGGAGAAGATCCTCATCGGCAAGAAGCAGTATGCCCTTAACTTCGTGCTGCAGGATCCGGAGCGCACCCTCACGGATGTGGAGGTGGAAAAGACCATGGAACGTGTCCTGAGCACGCTGCAGAGCCAATTCGGTGCCATTCTCCGTTGATGAAAAAAAGCTTGGCTAATATGGTCCTTGCCATCCTTGCGCTGGCGTTCTGGGTCTCCTGCAAAGAGGGTCCCAGGTGCATTCCGCGCGATGAGATGGTGGACATTTACTGTGAGCTTTTCCTGCAGGACCAGGCCATCCATCTTAACAAGAGCATCAGTGACAGGGCCGATACGGTGCTTGTCTACGAAGGCATCTTCCGGAAACATGGCTATAATACGGACGACTATCTGTACAGCGTGGAGTATTACCTCCGGGACCCGGAACACATGGCCAAGATCATGGACGAGGTGGAGACCCGGATGGAGGCTTCCGCCCGCGGCATGAAGGAGGAAGTGGAGATTTACGACATTCAGCAGGAACTCCTGGCCATTTGGGAAAAGCCTGTGAGCGACAAGCTTCCCCGTCAGGTGTCCCTGGCCGAAAAGGGCCGGATCGTGCGGGATTCCACGGGGAGTGTCCAGTATTTCCGCTACCTTCCGGAAGAGAAACCCAAGCTGGATACCCTGGTGCTAAGAATTAACTGACAATGAAACGTTTCGCTGCCAAATATCTGTACACGCTTGTGACTCCGGAGCCCATAGTGAATGGCTTTGTGGAGATGGAGGAGGACGGAACGGTTGTGCGTACGGGTGTGTGCGCGAATCCATCGGCCGAAGAAGTTTTCCTGGACGGAATCCTGTGCCCGGGCTTTGTGAACGCCCACTGCCATGTGGAGCTTTCGTACATGAAGGGGCTGTTCCGGAAGGGGACGGGCATGGCAGGTTTCATAGACCAGATCAACGAGCTTCGGGACACGCAGTCCCTGGAAGACAAGGTCCGGAAGCTCACGGAAGCCATGGACGATATGTGGGATCAGGGCGTAGTGGCCATGGCCGATATTTCCAATTGCAATGACTCTTTTGCGGTAAAGCAGCGCCATCCCATGTACACCCGCACCTTCCTGGAGGTGTTTGGTGCCGTTCCTGAGGAGTGTGATGCTGTTATGGAAGGCGTTAACCGTCTGCAGGAAGAGGCCCGGTCCTATGGCCTGGACGCCGCTCCCACGCCGCATTCCTGCTATACCATGAGCCCGCAGCTGGTTACTGCTTCATCGGCCGCCGGCCTCAAAAGCGGCTTTCTGTCCTTCCACAGTGAGGAATCGGACCAGGAGGAGGAGATGATGCGCTTTGGCCGCGGCCCCATGTGGGACAACCGCATAGCCAACGGCATCCCCACGCCGCCGGTGACGGGTACTTCTTCTCTGGAGTATTTCCTGGATCGGCTTAAGGCCGGGGTTCCGGTACCGGTGGAGGGGAATGTGCTGCTGGTGCACGAATGCTGCCTGAGTGAGGAAGGAGTGGCAGCCGCCAAGGCTGTGCTCCGGCATCCTTACCTGGCCGTGTGTCCGCTGTCCAATCTCTTCATCCATAATATGTTGCCGCCCATCCCGCTGATGCGGGAAAGCGGAATTCCCATCTGCGTGGGAACGGATTCTCTGTCCTCTAATGACAAGCTTTGCATGGTGGACGAACTCCGCTGCCTGCAGGAGGCTTTCCCGGAGGTCCCGCTGGGCGAACTGCTAACCTGGGCCTGCCGGAACGGAGCCGCCTTCCTGGGGAAGGAGGACGTTCTGGGCACCCTGGAGCCCGGGAAGAAGCCCGGAGTGGTGTTTATTATTTCGGTGGGGAGTATCCCTTCCTCCGCGAAAAAATATGCCGATGCTACGGCAAAGGCAACTCCCAACCTCACAAAAGAGAGTAAATCGAAGTTATTATGCTAAGGGAAACCACCGTTTTCGGCCCCATTTTCAGCCGCCGGCTGGGGAGTTCCCTGGGAATCAACCTATTGCCGGAAAAGGGAAAAATATGTAACTTTGACTGCGTGTACTGCGAATGCGGGTGGAACCGGGATGGACTTCAGGATACACGCCTGCCATCGGCCGATGATGTCCGGAAGGCCCTTTCGGCCAAGTTGGAAGCTTGCCAGGCGGCGGGAACGCCCATTGATTCCATCACTTTTTCCGGCGACGGGGAACCCACTTTGAATCCGGACTTTCCGGAGATCATAGACCTCACGCTGGAGCTCAGGGACCGGTATTATCCAGCGGCCAAGGTGTCGGTGCTGTCCAATGCCACGTGTGCGGGAAAGCCGGAGGTGTTTGAGGCGCTGCTCAAGGTGGACAACCCCATCCTCAAGCTGGATGCACCAACTGACGAACAGGTGGCCCTGGTTAATCGGCCGGTGGGCCATTATCATGTGGCCGATGTGGTGGAGGCGCTGTCCCGTTTCAAGAGCAATTTCGTGCTGCAGACCATGTTCCTGCGGGGTCCGGGCTGGGAATCGGCCCAATGGGTGGAAGGATGGATGGAGATTGTGCGGAAGCTCCGGCCCAGGGAAGTGATGGTGTACACAATAGACCGGGAAACCCCCATGAAGGGACTCGGCAAATATACGGTGGAGGAGATGCGCGCGCTTGTGCAGCCCCTCATTGACGAAGGACTAACCATACAAATCAAAGGATAACACACTATGTCGTACTCAAGTAAATGGGGCTACACCCCAAACAATGAGGCCATTGCCCACAATCTTGAACTGATTGCCGCCAATCTGGAGAACCTTGCCACGGAAGATGTGTACAAGTTCTGCTTCGGCATTATGGACCAGACCACCCTCAATGCGGACGACACGCCGGAGAAGGTGAAGGCCATGGTGGAAAAGGTGAACGGCATTCCCGTGAACTTCCCCGGCTGGCCGCTGCCCGCTTCCTGCTGCGTGTATCCCAACCTGGGTCACGTGGTGGCTGCCACCCGCAAGGATCCG
>JAIKYL010000176.1 GCA_024683255.1 Bacteroidales bacterium
GTGGTGTACAATTTCATGATGTCCATCCGTAAAAAGCTGGGTTAATGGCGGGGAAGCTTTATATCGTTCCCACGCCGGTGGGGAACCTGGAGGACATGAGCTTCCGGGCGGTGAAGGTGCTGCAGGAGGCCGATCTAATCCTGGCCGAGGACACCCGAACCAGTTCCGTCCTGCTCAAGCATTATGACATCCATCGGCCGCTCCAGAGCCACCACAAATTCAACGAGCACCAGACGGTGCAGCTGGTGAAGGAGCGCATCCTGGCGGGGCTCAACGTGGCGCTCATCTCGGATGCCGGCACGCCGGGCATCTCGGACCCGGGTTTTCTGCTGGCCCGTACCTGTGCCGATGAAGGCATTGAGGTCCAGACGCTTCCGGGCGCAACGGCCTGCATTCCCGCCATCGTTTCGTCCGGCCTGCCGTGCGACCGTTTCTGCTTCGAAGGCTTCCTGCCCCAGAAAAAGGGCCGGCAGACGCTCCTGCAGCAGCTCTCTACGGAAACCCGAACCATGGTCTTTTATGAATCGCCCTACAGGCTGGTGAAAACCCTGGAGCAGATGGCGGAATTCTTTGGGGAGGAGCGGCGCTGCTCCGTGGCCCGGGAAATATCCAAAGTGCATGAGGAGCATCGCCGGGGCACGCTCCGGGAGGTGGCCGCCTGGTTCCGGGAGCATGAGCCCAAAGGGGAAATAGTACTTGTAGTTGCCGGCGCGGAGCCGGTGAAACCGGAAAAGAAGAAGCGGTATGGAAGAGGGGAAGAAGAAGGGGAAGAGTAGCCTCAAGGGGAGTTTTGTCACGGGCGCCATCGCCCTGGTATTCCTGATCATCGGTTACGAAGTGGCCTTGTTCGTACACAGGGCCGCTGTTACGCGCATAGAGGCCAACCGGGACCATCCGGATACGGTGTATATTGTTCAGCGCGTGCCGGAGAAAGTGTCGGAGGATGTGCCGGAGGGAGAAGTCTCATCCGGAGCATCGGCATTATTTTTAGCGGAGGAGGAGACTTCTCCAACCGGTAATTCAACGGCTGTTAGTCGCCGGAATGCGCCTCACAGCCCCGGGGTGGAGAAGGTGCGGGAGCAGACCCGGCGGGTGGAGAGTTTCCGCTTCAATCCCAACACCGTGAGTGTGGAGGACCTGCAGCGGCTGGGTTTCAGCGAAAAGCAGGCACAGGCCATAGAGAATTATCGGCAAAAGGGCGGACGCTTCCGTCGCAAGGCCGATTTCGCCAAGTCCTATGTGGTGGCCGACAGCGTCTTCGCGCGGCTGGAGCCTTACATCGACCTGCCCAAACTGGACATCAACAAGGCCGACAGCACCGCTCTGCTGGCACTGCCTGGCATCGGCCCCTGGTATGCCGGAAAGATTGTTTCTTACCGGAAGGAACTGGGCGGCTTCTCCCATCCGGAGCAGCTGCTGGAGATTTACCGTTTTGACCGTGAGAAATACGACGGTCTAAGTGACCTCATCACCTGCTCGCAACCGGAACCATACCCGCTCTGGACCCTCCCGGAGGCCGATCTGGCCCATCACCCCTATATCTCCAAAGAGGAAGCCCACGGTATTGTCCTTTACCGTACGCATCAGCCCCAAGAAGCCTGGACGGTGGAGGGGCTCAAAAAAGCCGGCGTGCTCTCCCAGGAACATGCCGACAAACTCTCAAAATGCCGGCTAGCAGTCTCCCAATAATCTCAACCTCCCCCCGCCGTGACTTTAATCGTAAGAGCTGCCAATCCATGGCGCCTGTTATTGGACAGTGAGGACGGAGGTCTGGATGTCGCGGCTGTTGGGGCCGATCATGATTTCGAACTCTCCGGGCTCGCATACCCACTGCAAGTCGTGGTTGTAGTAGGACAGTTCTTCGGCCGTTAGGGTGAATTCCACTTTCACGGATTCGCCGGCGGCAATATGTACTTTCCTGAATCCCTTGAGTTCTTGTACCGGGCGGGTGGATGAGGCATAGATGTCGTGGATATAGAGCTGCACAACCTCGTCCCCGTCGCGGCTCCCGGTATTGGAAACCGTCACAGATGCAGTTACAGAGCCGTCCAGGGGCATTTCTGCGACACTCAGCTCCACCGGACCATATTCGTAAGTAGTGTAGGAAAGCCCGTAGCCGAAGGGGTACAGTGGACCGTTGAGCTCATCCATATAGCAGCTGGTGAACTTCCGGTAAGGCTCGTAATCCGGGTGCGGACGGCCGGTGTTCTTGTGGTTGTAATAAAGCGGTAACTGCCCCACGCTGCGCGGGAAGGAGGTGGTGAGTTTGGCCGATGGATTCGCATCGCCAAAGAGCACATCGGCCACGGCACGGCCACCTTCGGAGCCCTGGGACCAGACGTTGAGGATGGCGTTCAGGTTCTCCTCTTCCCATCCCAGCGTAAGCGGACGGCCGGTTACCAGCACCATCACAACGGGCTTTCCGGTGGCTTTCAACGCCTTTAACAGCTCCTGCTGCGCATCGGGAATGGAGATGTCAGTGCGGGAAGCACCTTCTCCGTTCATGGTGGAAATCTCTCCCACACAGGCAATTACCACATCGGCCCGGCGGGCATTGGAGACGGCCTCGGCTATGAGTTGCTGCTGAGAAACGGTGTGGATGGCGGGGGCCTTGAACCCGGGCATGAACATCCTCATCATCCCGAAGCGGATTCCTTCTTCCAAGTCTTTGTCTTTCATGAGCCAGCTGCCCTCGGCATAGGTGGCGGGGGTCACTTCGGCCATTCCGTCAAAGAGCGTGACGCACTCTGAATTGTGGCTGGAGGTGGCCCACATGCCGGCCATGGACGTGGCATCTTTAGCAAGCGGCCCCACTACGGCAACGCGGGTTCCTTTCTTTAACGGAAGAACTCCGTCGTTTTTC
>JAIKYL010000210.1 GCA_024683255.1 Bacteroidales bacterium
TACGCAGAAGATGAAGGTGGAGATGCTCAAGGAGGTGTACCGGATGCTGGTCCTCTGCCTGGGCGTACCTCCCACGGAGTTCACCTGGGCCCGCTACAATTCCAAGGGCGAGTTCGTGAGCGAGAAGACCTATACGCCCAAGGGCTTCTACCAGGAGTTCATCGGCGAAGACCTGGAGAACAATTACATCATGGTCATGAACAACCCTTCCGTGGAATATGGCAAGGTGTATGAGATTGAGTACGACCGCCATGTGTACGACGGCCAGAACTGGGTATACCTGAACCTCCCCATGGAGAAGATCAAGGAGATGGCCATTGCCTCCATCAAGGACAACACGGCTCTGTATTTCTCCTGCGACGTGGGCAAGTTCCTGGACCGCCCCCGCGGTGTGGCCGATCTGAAGAACTTTGATTATGAATCCCTGATGGGAGTGAGCTTTGGAATGGACAAGAAGGAGCGCATCCTTACCCATGCCAGCGGCTCCACCCATGCCATGACGCTCATTGCTGTGGATCTCAAGGACGGAAAACCGGTGAAGTGGATGGTGGAAAACAGCTGGGGCGCCGCCAGCGGCTATCAGGGCAACATCATCATGACGGATGAATGGTTTGACGAATATATGTTCCGTCTGGTGGTGGAGAAGAAATATGTCCCGGCCGATGTAATGGCGAAGATGAGCCAGAAGCCCATCCTGCTTCCCGCCTGGGACCCCATGTTTGCTCCGGAGGAATAAAGGCTAGTAGCCGCTGCGGTCCATTTCCCGGCGGACGTCTTTTTCCTTGATGCTCTGGCGCTTGTCGTATTCTTTCTTACCCTTGGCCAGGGCAATGACCAGTTTGGCGTAGCCGTTATCGGCAATGAAAAGGCGCACCGCTACAATGGTGAGGCCTTTTTGTTTGTCCTGGATTTGCAGGTGACGCAGTTCCTTTTTGGTGAGGAGCAGGCGGCGGTCCCTCACGGGTTCGTGCTGTCCCCAGCTGCCCCAGTGGTACTGGGCTATGTTCATCCCGCGCACAAACAGCTGGTTTCCAACAAAAAAGCAGTATGCATCCTGCAGGGAAACCTTACCGGCGCGGATGGATTTGATCTCCGTTCCCACCAGCTGGATGCCGGCGGTATAAGTCTCCAGGAACTCGTAGTCAAACGAGGCCCTGCGGTTCTTAATCTGTATGCTGCTCTTTGCTTTGGGCATAATGGACTGCAAAGATAACACAAAATGAAAAAAAATTCGCACTTTTTGGACGGAAACTAAAAGGGTTTTGCCCTAGAAATTCCGACCTTTACATCCGGTAAAATAGCACTGAATACTAAACCCAAATATTACTTTATGAAAAAGATTGCTTATTTCATGTGTGCCCTGCTGTTGGCCGCCTGCACTTCTGCACCCAAGGTGGACAACGGCCCCGTCCTCACCGTTGAGGGTGGACAGATCCAGGGTGTCGCCGCAGACATCCCCGGTATCACCGTTTATCGTGGAATCCCTTACGCAGCCGCCCCTATCGGCGATCTGCGTTGGAAGGAGCCGCAGCCCGTGGAGCCCTGGGACGGTGTCCTGCTGTGCAACGAGTTCGGCCATCCCGGCTATCAGGCCGTTCACTATCCCGGCGGTTACTTCACCGAGTGGGGTTACGGCGAGGAGAAGCAGTGCAGTGAAGACTGCCTGTATCTGAATGTCTGGACCCCTGCGGCCGGCAAGAAAGATGCTAAACTGCCTGTTGCATACTGGATCCATGGCGGTGGATACCGTGAAGGCTGGGGCTCCGAGCCCGAGTTCGACGGTCAGGAATTCGCCAACAAGGGCGTTGTCCTGGTGTCCATCAACTATCGTCTGGGTGTGTTCGGCTTCCTGGCCCATCCGGAACTGGCTGCCGAAAGCCCTCATGGCGTTTCCGGTAACTACGGTGTCCTGGATATGATCCAGGGCCTCAAGTGGGTCAAGGAGAACATCGAGCAGTTCGGCGGAGATCCCAACAACGTGATGATCTTCGGCCAGAGCGCCGGTGGCGGTGCTGTCCGCACCCTCTGCGAATCCCCTCTCGCCAAGCCCTATTTCCACAAGGCCGTTATCATGAGCGCCGGTGGTATGGGTGGCATGGGTGGTGGCCGCGGCGCTGCTGCCCGTCCTGCCGCTCCTGCAGGCCGTCCCGCTGCTGCCCCTCGTGGCGGTATGTCCTTCGGCCCTCAGACGCTTGAACAGATCCAGGAGAACAACAAGAAGATCCTTGACTGGGCCGGCCTTACGGACCTCAAGAAGATGCGCGCCGCCGGCACAGAGACCATCTATGCCCTCAGCACCATCTACGCCGGCGCCAACAGAGCCGGTAACGGTGACAGCTTGTTCGGTGGCGGTCCCGCCCTCACCGGCGCCCCCATCGTGGACGGCTATGTGAGCCTGGAAAGCTTCGACGCCGCTGCCATGGACGGCACCCTGGCCGATGTCCCTTACATGATGGGCTTCACCAAGGACGACATGGGTAACATGACGGATGGCATTGCCAACTTCGCCCTCAACCGCGAAGAAAAGGGTGGCAAGTGCTATGCATACCAGTTCGCCCGTCCGCTCCCGGACGATGGTAGCCAGAAGGTGTATGTGCTCAACGGCGCATTCCACTCCTCCGACCTCTGGTTCGTGTTCAAGTCCCTCAAGCACTGCTGGCGTCCTTGGACCCAGGGTGACTGGGATCTGGCCGAAAAGCAGATTACCTACTGGGCCAACTTCGCCAAGTACGGAGATCCCAACGGCCCGGATGGCGGCGAGTGGACTCCTTACACCAAGGAGAACCCTCAGTTCATGGTGTTCAAGCTGGATGAGGCCGATAAGGAAGCTTCCGAAATGGGTCAGCCCATTGCCGGCGAGCGTTTCTCCTGGCCCCCGGTGGCTCCCGCAGCCGAAAAGTAATCAATACTTTTCATTCAAGTGAAAAGGGCCGGCCCGCTTTCGGGTCAGCCCTTTTTGCTTTCATTCCGTCTTGAACTAGAGGCCGAAGGCCTTCTTGACGGCAGGGACGCTGTCCAAGAGCTCCCAGCCGAAGAACTGGACAATCTTTTCCTTCCCCTGTACCTTCACCGTCTTGGTGTAAGGCTTGCGGCCCATGTGGCCATAGGCGGCGGTGGGGGCGTAGATAGGATTCTTGAGGCCGAACTTGGCGATGATGCGGGCCGGGCGAAGGTCGAAGAGGGTACGGACCTTATCGGCAATTTCGCCGTCGGAGAATCCGCCCTTGGCGGTTCCGTAGGTGTCCACAAAGACGCTCACAGGCTCTGCAACGCCGATGGCATAAGCCAGCTGGACCAGGCACTCATCGGCTACGCCGGCGGCTACCAGGTTCTTGGCAATGTAACGGGCTGCATAGGCGGCACTGCGGTCCACTTTGGACGGGTCCTTTCCGGAAAAAGCTCCACCGCCATGGGCGCCCTTGCCACCGTAGGTATCCACAATGATCTTTCGGCCGGTGAGACCGGTGTCCCCGTGAGGACCGCCGATGACAAACTTTCCGGTGGGGTTCACGTGCAGGATGAAACTGTGGATGAGCTTGGCGGTATCTTCCGGCAGGGAAGCCTTCAGGCGCGGAATCACAATGGTCTCCACATCGTAGCGGATCTTGTTCTGCATGGCGGCGTCCACCTTGGACTGGCCGTACTGCTCCACGGCATCCTGATAGGACATTTTGCCCAGGCTCCTCGGCACGAATTCATCGTGCTGGGTACTCAGGACGATGGTATGCACCTTTACCGGCTGGTGGGTTTCCCCGTCGTATTCAATGGTGAACTGGCTCTTGGCATCCGGACGCAGGTAAGGCATGAGCTCCAGCTCGTTGTGGCGGATATCGGCCAGGATTTCCAGCAACTTGTGGCTCAGGTAGAGCGGTAGCGGCATGTAGTCCTCCGTATCGCGGCAGGCATAGCCGAACATCATTCCCTGGTCACCGGCGCCCTGCTCCTCCTCCGTGGCGCGTTCCACGCCGCGGTTGATGTCCGCGCTCTGCTCGTGGAGGGCGCTGAGCACGCCGCAGCTGGAGGCGTCGAACATATAATCGGCCTTGGTATAGCCGATTCGGCGGATGGTGTCACGCACGGTGGTCTGGATGTCCACATAGGCTTCGGCTTTCACCTCGCCCATCACCACCACCATGCCGGTGGAACAGAAGCTCTCGCAGGCCACCTTAGCCTCCGGATCCTGCATCAGAAACTGGTCCAGGATGGCGTCGGAAATCTGGTCCGCCACTTTGTCGGGATGTCCTTCGGACACCGATTCGGATGTAAACAAATAATTCTTTGCCATATTCATTAAAATTTGCCCTCGCTCTTTATTTAGTCTAACGTTACCCCCACCCGAAACCCCTCCCCTCGGGGGAGGGACTTAAAAAAAATTTAGCCCCGTGCGGATATGCGGAGGCTAAAAACACAAAACACTGATATGAAATGTAATTTTAGCATTTTTTAACGTGGTTGCAAGCAGCCAAATCTATCCACATTTCCCGTTTGGGACCGCAAAGGTAATACTTTTTTTTGAAAATCCAAACAGGGGGCACCCTCTTTCGGATGCCCCCTGCCTAATCAAATCTAACCCGGCTATGACAGTTATTTCAGGATAATCTGCTTGCCCAGCTTGAGCTTGTCGCCGGAGTCGTCCACAGTCCAGTACTGCGGCTTGCGGGGGCCGTTGCCTTCCACGTGGTGTACCACATAACGGAGCTCTCCTTCAAAGGTGCGGAAGAGCATGCCGTGGCCGGAATTGTTGGCCAGGAAG
>JAIKYL010000023.1 GCA_024683255.1 Bacteroidales bacterium
CCGCCTTCCGGCTTGAAGGAGGGCCAGATGTAATAGTCCGAATAGCGGGAATCGGCCCCCTCGCGGGACTGCAGGAACCATTCGCACTGGTCCGAGGAATGACCCGCCACCAGGTCCATCACAATCTTGATTCCGCGTGCATGGGCCTGCCGCAGCAGCTCCATCAGGTCCGAGTTGGTCCCGAAGCGCGGATCCACCTTATAGAAATCAATGATATCGTATCCGCCGTCCGTCCAGCCGGAAACATACACTGGATTGAGCCAGATGGCCGATACTCCGATGGACTTGATGTAGTCCAGGCGGGAAATGATGCCCGGGATATCTCCAATGCCGTTGCCGTCGCTGTCCTGATAGGAGGAGGGGTAAATCTGGTAAAACACGGCGTCCTTGAGCCAGGAAGGATGGGCCGACGACGGACCCTGTGCAAAAGCGAGCACGGACAAAGCCGACAAAAGGAGTGTGGTCAGTATCTTTTTCATAACAATACAAAATTACACTTTTCCCTGTTCTTTTACAATGGGCCGACGCCGGCGCCGGCAAAAAACGCCAAAAACGTCGGTGCCGAAGTTATATAAGTGCTATATCAAAAGAAAAAGTGTATTTTTGTAGTATGATGAAAAGAGAACTGACCACATTGATTCTGGCAGCCCTGGCCATTGGCTGCACTTCCCCAAAAATAGAAGGGCCCTGCGACATTTACCGGCAGGGCGGCACACCTTGCGTGGCGGCCCACAGCACCACGCGGCTGTTGAATTCCCGCTACAAAGGACCTCTGTATCAGGTGGTTCGGGATTTTGACGGAAAGGCGCTGGACATTTTCCCTACAGCGGAAGGTTATGCCGATGCGGTGGCCCAGGATGAGTTTTGCGAAGGCACCATCGGCCGGATTTCCATCATTTACGACCAGTCCGGCCTGGGCAACGACCTGCTGCCGGCGCCGCCCGGAACCTTCCAGGGTCCCGACAAAGGCGGATTCAACAATCCCGCCCTGGCCGATATGGCTCCGGCCCTCCTGAACGGCCACAAGGTGTATGGCGTGTTCATTATGCCGGGCATGGGTTACCGCTGCAACAATGCGCGTGGCCTGGCTGTTGACGATGAGCCGGAGGGTATCTATTACGTAATTGACGGCACGCACTACGACAGCGGCTGCTGCTTTGACTACGGCAATTCCTCCACCAACGGACGCGCCGTGGGTACGGGCACCATGGAGACCACCTATTACGGCACCTCAACGGCCTGGGGTCGCGGAAACGGCGAGGGCCCCTGGATCATGGCCGATATGGAAGCCGGTCTCTTCTCCGGCTATAACGCCAAGGAGAATGACGTCCCGTCCATTGACGGCTGGCGCTTTGTTTCCGTTTATGTGAACGGCGGTGGCGGCAACCAGTGGGACCTTCGGGGCGGCGATGCCACCCTGGATGGGGTTGTGACCTACTACAGCGGCGTCCGTCCCGGCACTCCGGACCGCGATGCTTACTATCCCATGCACAAGAAGGGCGGCATGCTGCTGGGTAACGGCGGAGACAACGGAAACGGCTCGGCCGGAACCTTTTACGAAGGCGTAATGACGGTGGGATACCCTTCCGATGAGACCATCGACGCAGTGCAGGCCAATATTGCATCGGCCCGTTATGCCCCCTATCCGCTGGCCCTGTCCCGCATTACAAGCTTCCAGCCTGTAGAGAGCAAGCCGCTGATTGTATTCCTTGAGAACAGCACTAAGGAACCCATGACGGGGATTTCTTTCAACATCAGTATGCCTATGGGCTGGGGACTTCGCAGGGAAGGAGATTTTCCGCACAACCTGGAGCCCGGCGAGAAGAGAACTGTTTTTTATACAATCACGGCTCCTGCCGTACGGTCTTCCGGAGATTTATCCGTAATTGCCAGCTGGGAAGGCGGAGAGGCCTCCGTCTGTACATGGATCCGCTCTTCGGAGCCCGTTAAAATCAATGAAATCGGCCTTTCGGATCCTTTTGTGGAACTCTATAATGCATTTGACAAAGAAGTGGATCTTTCCGGACTGGAAGTGCAGGTCCGCCGCAGCGGTTGGGCTCCGGTAACGGCGCTCACCTTCCCGGAAGGGACTAAGCTGGCGGCCGGTTCCCATCTCCTTTTGGAGGTGGATCCCGCAGCGCCTTCAGCCCCGGCAACAACCGTTTTCAGTCCCATTTCCACGGGGCCCAAGCTCAGCTTCCCGGCTGGCGCAACTACGCTTCCGGCCACTTCTGTTGCAGGATTTGCCGTGGGAGAGAAGATGGGCATCGACTTGGGCGGGAACTATGAAGAGGTAACCATTACGGCCGTGGGTACGCCCGCCACGCAAAGCACCCTGGCCGAAGCGGCGAAAGCTGGAGACACGCAGCTCTCCATTGTGGGAACTTCCAATCTGGAACCGGGCTCCGAACTCACGGTTAATACCGGTGACAGGATGGAAAAGGTAACGGTGAAACAGGTCTTGGTGGTGGCCGAACCTTACGTCCGCCAGTTTGGCGAACGGGAACGTCCGCACGATCCGGGCCTGGTGGAACTGGAAAAACCGCTGAAGTTGGACCATGCTAAGGGAGTAGATGTCTCCTGTCCCGGAACGGGCATTTCGTTTACGCCTGCCACCCAGTTTGCACACACCAGCGGGGATGCCCTGCAGCCCCTGGGCACAGGCTGGACGCCCACGCCGGGCCTGTATCTGAGCTATGCTCCATCGGCCCATGCCGGTTCTGTTGCTTTGGTGGATCCGGCCACGGAGACCATTTTTGACGCCATCGTTTACGGTTCCCAACAGAGCAATTCCAGCGCTAACGGTACCATTACCAGTCCGGAACTGGCCGTACTGGAAGGCGATCAGCGTGGAGGCGGCTGCCAGGCCGTGGCCCCGGGCCCCGTACCGGCCTGGATGCTTGCCCGCAATCCGGAACTGGCCAAAGCCCAGACCCGCAGTCTGATCCGTTTCCCGGACGGCACCGACACGGACTCCCTCTGCGAGGACTTCCGCCTCTCGGAGCAGCCCACTCCGGGGAAAGCCAACCGGTTGGAGAAATAGACTATCTAAAAACACATTAACATGAAAAACACACTCATTTTCACAGCGCTATTCCTGGCCTTTTCCCTCACTGCGGCAGCCCAGCCCTGGATGCAGCAGGAGATGGTGTCCAAAGCCGACAGGTCCACCATAGAGTTTGTTGTCCGCGACGGCAAGCCCATTCTCATGGACATCTATCAGTTCAAGGACCAGACGGCCGAAAAGCGTCCGGTGTTCATCTATTCCTTCGGCGGCGCCTGGGCCATGGGATCCAGGATTGACGCCCTCTGCAACCCCCTGTACGACCACCTTTGTGAGAAAGGCTGGGTGTGCGTAGCCATAGACTACCGGCTGGGATCGGCCCGCGGCAGGGACGGGAAACCGCTCATCACGCCTCCGGAGGGTTATAATGCTTTCCAATATTCCATCGACATCGGCGTGGAGGACCTCTACGCAGCCACCACCTGGCTCATCAAACATGCCGATGAGTACAACATAGATCCGGAAAAGATTGTCATCAGCGGCAGCAGCGCCGGTGCCATCAACAGCATGAACGCCGAATATTATATCTGCTCCGGGCATAAGCTGGCAAAGGACAACCTCCCGGCCGATTTCAACTACGCCGGCGTGGTTCCCATGGCTGGTGCGGTGTATCTGACCGGAGACACGGACACGGAGCTCCGCTGGGACCGGAAACCCTGCCCCATGTGCTTCTTCCATGGCTCCACGGACCCCACGGTTACCTTTGACGTGGAAAACGGCCCCGCCCGCCACGGTTTTGGCCCCAACTACATAAGCATGCAGCTCTACACCATGGACGTCCCTTACATGCTATATGAGTATTTTGGCGGGGATCACGTGATGGCGCTGCTGCCCCTCAAGTGGTTCTGGAACGAGATGGATTCCTTCCTGGACAGGATAGTGCTGGAAGGCCAGAATATCAAGGTCCATGCGGTGGAGAAGTCTCCCAAACCCCGCACAAACGAAAACTGGCTGGACAGCGTAAGGCCCGGCCAGTTTGAAGCAGTGAACCGTATGCGCGGCCAGGCGGGTCCCCGCCCGACCGCCAATTAACGGCTATTTTACAGGAGTGAGCCGCAGGACGGCGATGGCGTTCTCCGGAAGGAGGAAGTCAAAGCTGCCCTGAACGGGGCCGATGGCCTTGGTGTGCGGAACCACAACGTCGTTGTACTTAACCCGACGGCCAAAGCGGAAGGCCATGTTCACCAGCGCGGGACGTTCTCCGGCGCGGGGACCGGCGGTGGCGGGAGCCGCATAGTCCGGATGACTGGAATAGTAGTTCTGCGCGCCCTGGTTCTTAACGGAAGTGTCGTGCGAAGAAACGAACTCCAAAGAGGCCTCGTAGCGCACAAAATTGCCGATATTTACCGTGAAGACCTTGTTCTCGTCTTCGGCATTTACCATCTTTATAAAGATTTCCCCGGTCTCCGTATTAATGGTGGGAGAGGAATAGAAATCCTCATCGGCCTCATCCCCGTCCATGGCTTCCGACATCTCGAAAGCGCGGTTGCCGGCCACGGAGAAGAGCTTCTGGTAATAGTAGTTGCAGGAACGCCACATGCCGCGGTTGTCGAACCAGATGAGGTTGGAATCCCATTTGTTGAAGCCTTTCTTGCAGAAGAGCGGGGCGTAGGCAGCCATCACCACCATATCCGAATTGCGCTCCAGGCTGGTCCAGTACGCGGCTTCGGCCATAGCCGACGAATACGCGTTGTTGGCGCGGTTGTTGGCGAATTCGCCCACAAAAACGCGCGTGGGCTTGCTGCGGTCGTAGGTGTGACCCTCGGCGCCACGCACCTTACCCACATTATAGCGGTCCCGGTTGGAGTAGAACCAGTCGTCGCCCTTGTAATAGTGCTCGTCCACGATGGTGTCCGGATACTTGGCGTCTATCTCCGCCATGTTGTTGTTGAACTCCCGTCCTGCATCGGCCGCACCGGCGGTGGAGACGATGGTAATTTCCGGATGTTGGGCCTTGATGGCCTTGTACATGATGTCAAAGCGCTCCCAGAATTCCGGGCCCTGGTTTTCGTTGCCGATACCCAGGTATTTGAGGTTGAAGGGTGCAGGATGGCCCATCTGGGCACGCTTGGCGCCGCATTCGGTGGTAATGTCCCCGTTGCAGAACTCAATGAGATCCAGGGCATCCTTCACAAAAATGCTGTAGAAACGGTCCTTATCGGCCTGGGTGTCCAGCGGGGCAATGTACTGATGACCCGCGAACTGGCAGGTGACGCCGTTGTTAAGCACCGGCAGCGGCGTGGCGCCCAGACCTTCGGCCATGCACAGATACTCGTAGAAGCCGATGTACTGCGAAGTCCAGTAGGCCCAGTGGTTGCGGAAGCCCACGCGTTCTTCCCGCGGGCCGATGGAGTTCTTCCAGAACACCTGGCCGAAGTAGTTGGTGCCTTCACTGGCGCAGCCGCCCGGGAAGCGCATGAAGGTGGGATGGAGGTCTTCCAGCGCCTCCAGAAGGTCCTTGCGGAAGGGACCGTACTTGCCGTCCTTCCAGAGCTCGGAGGCCTCCGGGACCAGGGTTACGAAGTCCAGCCAGAAGGTGCCCTTCTTATCGGCCACGATGGCCAGGCGGCTGTCCACGCTGCGTTCGGCCTTGAGGATGCCGGTGTACTGCTGCCACTTCTTGCCCAGCTTGGAAATGGTGATTACGTTGGAGTTGGGCTGGCCCTGGGCGTCTTCCAGATACACGGAGATGGTGCCCTTGTATTTGGGACCCTGCAGGTAGAGGCCCAGCTCGTAGCTCACGCCTTCCTTGGCGGGGATAGAGGCCACCTGCGTGTTGTTGGAGTACAGGGCGTCCGGGCCGCGCCGATATTCGGAAATGCCGTATCCGTTGGCTGCAATGCCGAAACCTTCTCCGGGGTTCTGGATGTCGAAGCGTACGCTGTACTGGGCGTAACGGAGGTCGTCATTGTACTTGTCGTTGGGGTCAAAGTCGTAGTAGCGCTTGAGCCCCGGGACCAGCGGCTTATCGGCCACAGCGCGGGCTGTACCCTTGGCTCCTTCCTTGCAGATAACCGTCCAGCCGAAGAAGGTGGTGTCGCTCTGGGAGAACTCGTTGACGCCCGGAGCGTCCGGCACATTATAGGCCTGGAAAGAGTTGTTCTGGATGAGCTGGGCGCAGATACCGCCATCTACGCTCTGGTTGATATCCTCGAAGAAAATGCCGGAAAGGGTGGGACTAATCTCAATGCCCAGCTTGTCCGGATGCAGGGTGAGGGTGCGTATTTCCGCGTCCTTGAAGCCCTGCAGCTCCAGCATCTTATCGGCCATGCGATAACCCATGAGGCGCATACCTTCCGTATTAAAATGGAACTGGTCCCCCGTGCTCTCACAGCCCAGGGCCGATATCACATAGGCGTTGGGCATAACTTCCGGCAGATGCGGGAGCACCACTTCATTGAAGGCGGAGCAGATGCCGTCCTGCTCGGCATACTTGAGTTCGCCGGCCAGGAGCGGAATTTCCTCCGGATTCAGGCCCAGGTCGGCACAGAGATCATCGTGAATCTTCTTTACGCGACCTGGCCACTCAGGATCGTCCGGATTGGATTCTCCCTGGTGCAGGAGCATGCCTTTGATAACGCCGTATTTCTGCGCCTCGCGGGCGGTCTCCATGAGCCGTTGGTAGGGATTCATGCCATATTCCTTGGCCATGTTCACCAGCCAACTGCGGGACGGATCGGCCGCCTCCATGGCCAGATAATCGGCACACGCATCCTTGTCCCAGAGCTCCAGTTTGGCACCGGCAACGGACACGTTGATTACGCCCACTTTGTAACGGGAGGGTAGCTCATCAATCATCTTCCGGCCGAAGAAATCCACGGGGCCCATGTTGTTGGTCTCCCGGCAGATGGGCGGAACGGCGGTATACCAATTGTTCCTTTCACGCCCGTAACGGGGCATATCCACGGCCGCCATGAACTGGAACCGGGGGTCGTTGAAACCTTCGTCCTGCGGAGCCGGACGGGCGCCCGCTTCCATATTGGACTGGCCGAAGCATAGGTAAATGAAGAAATTGGGATCCGGCTGCTGCGCTTTTGCACTGAAACAGAGGGCAAGCGCCGCCAGGGCAGGGATAAGATTTTTAAGTATCATTGGTTTTGTGGTTTTTCCATTACAAAAGTAAGAAAAAAACCATAACAACGCAAAGGGCCGACCCTCACGGGCCGGCCCCTGCCTTTAAACTAAATTAACCAACAAAGTATTTATTCCCAACCGGGATTCTGTTTGAGGCCTTCGCCTTTTTCTTCATTCCAGGGATTGAGCTGTACCACATCGAACGGGAACGGATAGAGCTCATGCTTGCCGGCCTGGAAACCACCGCCGGAAGCAGCCCAGCCGTCATCGATGAAGGAGATGCGGGCCTTGTGCGGCTTGCCGGTGGTCTTCTTACCCATTGAACCCTTCACGTAGAATTCGTCGCCCAGGTAAGGCGTTTCTTCGTGGCTCCTGAAGGCCAGCTCCTTGGCTGCATCGCCCCAGCGGACCAGATCCAGGAAGCGGACGCCTTCCCAGCACATCTCAAACCACTTCTCCTGCTTCACGTTCTCCATGGTGAGGGCGGAATAAGTAGGAGCGCCGGCACGTTCGGCCACCATGTTCAGGTACTTCAGACCATCGGGGTCATTGGTCATGGCGCAGGCCTCGGCATAAAGCAGGAGCACCTCCGCGTAACGCATGACGATACGGTTTTCCTCGGTAACGGTCTTGTTGTTGGGGATCAGGTCACCATTCCAAGGCACTAACTTCATGAAGTAATAACCGTAGTTAGCGTAGGTTTCGTCGTACTTCTCGCAGTTGAGGCCGCGGCGGAAGTCCATGAGCTTCTCTTCCTTGGTCATATCCTTATCGGCCTTGAATTTCTTCTTGGTCTTGGTGCCATTCTCGTCCGGAACACTCACTTCGGAAGCATCCAGGGGATACTCGTACTCGGTGAGGAACTCCTCGTAGGAAGCGAACCAGGCCTTGCGGCGGGCCGAATTGGGCTCATGGGCCATAATGGCGTCCATGAACTTCTTGGTGGGGCTCACGTTGTTGCCCCAGCCGTCACCGGCCTGCAGGAGCACCGAAGGATACTTCTTGATGTTACGGAAGAACAGGGCCTGGTTGCGCTGAAAGTGGAACTTGCCGTCGCCGTACTTGCCGAAGGCCTCATTATACACGTGGTTGCCTTCCAGGATCTTCTCCTCGTTGCCGTCTCCGGCCTTGTGGAAGAGGTTCAGGAGGTCGGAGGTGGGAGCCAGGGCATAGTTGCCGGAGTCAATCACCTGCTTGAGGCTGGACTTGGCACCGGCCCAGTCCTTGTTGAAGACCTGAGCCTTACCCAGGAAGGCCAGGCAAGCGCCAGAAGTAACCTTGTAGGCACCGGCCTTGTCGTTCTTTCCGTTACGGGAATCCAGACCTTCTTCCAGGGCCAGCTTGAACTCACTGATGCACCAGTCCATGAGGACCTGATGGTCGCAGTTGGTGGGACGGGCGTCACCGGCCAGCACATGCTCCACCAGCGGCGGGGTGCCCCAGTAGCAGGCTGCGGTAAAGTGAGCCCATGCGCGGAGCACGCGGGCCTCGGCCACACATTTCTTTTTCACGGGAGAGTCGCAGAGTTCTCCGTTCTCGCCGTAGAAATTGTCCATGATGAGGTTGGCCTTGTAAATAATGGAGTACAGTCCCTTATATACCACTCTGATGTGGGGGATGGTGCTGTCGTAGGTGTTGCGGAATTCATTCATTTCCTGACCACCGGAGCTACTGCCGTTTTTCTTACCGCCGCCCCAGTAGAGCTCGTCGCCGGTAGCGTTCACAACAACGTTCCAGGCCGGGTTGTTACTGCCCTGGGCGTTGAAGATGCTCACAAATTCGGCATACAGTGCAGTAAGGGCACTTTGGGCGTCGTCATCGGTCTGATAGAAATCCTCATAGGCGATAACGCCCTTCTGGGGGATATCCAACAGTTCCGGATTGCAAGCCGTGAAGGAGAACAGTGCTAAAGCACCGGCAATTCCAAATATGATATTCTTTTTCATAGCTGTCATGTTTTAGAAGGAAACATTTACGCCAAAGAGGAGTTTCTTCGCATTCGGGTAAGAGCCCTTATCCAGACCCATACCTTGGGAAGAACCAGTGGAAGCAGTCTCCGGGTCGAAGCCGGGATACTTGGTGAACACAAACCAGTCGTCCATGGAGACATAGAGGCGCAGGCTGTCAATCAGGATCTTCTTCGTAAGCTTCTTAGGCAGGGTGTAACCCAGCTGGATCTGCTTGATCTTGAAGTAGTCGCCCTTGAAGACAACGGCGGAGGAGCTCCAGAATTCCTTCTGGTCCCAAACCTTTTCAAGCTTAGGCAGGCTCTTGCCGCATTCCTCATAGAAATACTGAAGAGCGTTGATCTGGCTGTGGTCCACACGGTATACGCAAGGCATCAGCTGATGTCCGGCGGCACCGGTACCAAAGGCGGTGAAGTCAATACCCTTCCAGTCCATATGCAGTGTGAGACCGAAGCTGAGGGGCGGGAGAGCGCTACCCATGTAGCCCATATCGGCATCCACGGGAGCGGTGGTGGTAGAAACCACACCGTTCTCGTCCGGAGCGGTATAATACAGGGCCTTGCCGTCCTCTTCGTTGATACTGGCATACTGGTAACCGCGGAAGTACCATACAGGGTAGCCTTCCTCGAACCAGGTGGAGAACTTCATGTTACCGAAGCTGGAACCCTTCTGGTGACCCACGGAAGGCTCCAGATAAGTAACCCGGTTCTTAAGGGTGGACAGGTTGCCATTGAGGCTGTAGTGGAAGTCGCCGATGTTGTCCTGCCAGCCCAGTTCGAATTCCCAACCGGTGTTGTTCACGGAACCGGCGTTCACGGTGGTGCTGCCGATACCCACCTCGGCCACAGGAGAAATGTTCACCAGCAGGCCTTCGGTGTCCTTGTTGTACCAGTCCACACCCAGGGTGAGGCGGTTATTGAAGAGGCGCAGATCCATACCTACGTCAGTCTGCACGGAGGTTTCCCAAGTAAGGTCCGGATTGGCCAGGCCGTCCGGCTTGGAACCCAGGGAAAGGGTGGTGTCGTCACCATACTGATAACGGCTGCTGTTGTAGGAAATGGAAGTGGAATAAGGATAGCCGGAGAGCACGGAGATGTTACCGTTGATACCCCAAGAGGCACGGAACTTCAGGAAGCTCAGGATGTCACGGCTGATGTTATCCTTGATGAAATGCTCATTGGACACGGTCCAACCGGCAGAAACTGAAGGGAAGTAGCCCCAGCGGTTCTTCGGGGACAGCTTGGAGGAGTCGAAAGCATCGGCACGGAAGTTCGTCTGCAGGCTGTAACGGTTGTCAAAGGTGTAGGTGAGACGGCCGAAGTAGGAGATCTGTGCGGAATTGCTGGGAGCGCCGCCGCTGATGCTCTTTTCACCGGAACCGTTGTCCTGGGTGAGGTAACGGAAGTTCTCGGCATAGCCCTTCAGCGGGTCGTCACCCTTCAGGCTGGCACCCACGCTGCGGCTGTCGGAGTAAGTATAGGACATACCGGCCATGGCGCCGATAGCATGCTTCTTTCCAAGGGTCACGTTGTAGTTCGCGAAGTTTTCCCACTGATAGTAGTAGCTCTGCGAAGAAGTGGCGCTGATCTCGTAAACGTTGGAATAGGACTTGGCGTTGGCATAGTAGGGTTCCTCGTAGTCGCTGCTCCAGGACTGCTTGATGCGGTAGCCCAGGCGGGAAGTGAATACGAAGCCCTTGAAAGGAGTGATGTTGGCATACACGGTACCGCGGATCTGCCAGCTTTCTTCCTTCTTCTGGTTGCGGTCACGGTAGATGAGCGGGTTGATACCGTCACCTTCCAGGATCTTGGATACGGCATAATACCAACCGGGATGGTCTTCAGGACCATAGACCTTCTGCTTGCCGCTGTCAATGGCGTCCTTCATGCCCTGGTTGAGCTCGTCGTAAGACTTGAAATAGACCGGGGTGAGCGGGTCGATGACGAGAGTACCCAGCAGACCGGCGCTGCTGCCGGCATACTCGGAGTGCTCGCCGATCTTCTGCTGCTGACGGCGTTCGATGGAAGTATTGGTACCTACGGTGAACCATTTCTTGATCTTGTAGTCGGCATTCACCTGGGCGGTGAAACGCTTGTAGGTATCGGTGTTTCCACGGGCCATACCGTCTTCATCCAGGTAGTTGAGGGAGAGGAAGTAGGAGCCGCGGTCGTTACCGCCCTGGGCGCCCACGGTGTGGCTGTGGGTGATACCGGTCCCGTACAGGACGTCGGCCCAGTTGGTGTCCGTCACGCCATCCCAAACGCCGGTGGCCAGGAGGTCTTCGGTTGAAGGGAGGTTGCCGATCTGCTGCTGCCAGTCAATGTACTGTTCAGCGTTCAGCACCTGTGCATGGTGACCCAGCTGGGTGAGGGTGAGCTTGTAATTGTAGAAAACGTTGCCGTCCTTGTCCTTGTTCTTAGCACCGTTCTTGGTGGTGATGAGAACAACGCCGTTACCGGCCTGTGCGCCGTAGATGGCGGCCGATGCAGCGTCCTTCAGCACTTCCATGGATTCAATCATGGAAGGATCCAGGTAGTCGATTTTGTCCACCTTGAGGCCGTCCACAATCAGGAGCGGTCCCAGGCCGGAGCCGCTGTTGGAGGAGATACCGCGGACGCGGATGGAAGAACCTTCACCAGGTGCACCGGAGTCGTTGAACACCTGCACGCCGGCGGCCTTGCCCTGCAGGGCGGCTGCGGCATCCGAAGTGGAACGGTTGGCCAGTTCGGTCTCACGGACCGATGCTACGGAACCCGTTAAGTCGGATTTCCGCTGGACACCGTAACCCACCACGACCGTTTCTTCAATCATCTCGGTGTCTTCTTCCAGAACGATGTTGAAGGTGGTCTGGTTGCCGACGGTAATGGTCTGGCTCTTGTAACCAATGCTTTCCACGAAGAGGTTGGCGCCTGCGGGGATGCTCAGCTTAAAAGCACCGTCCAGGTCCGTTGCCGTACCAATCTTCGTGTTGCCAACCACAGTGACTGCTGCGCCGATCACCGGCTGTCCGCCGACGTCAACCACGGTGCCACTGACGGTACGATTCTGGGCGAGGGCTTGCGTTCCCCCGCACAAAGCGGTGAATATCACAGAGACAAACACTGCTTTCATCAGTTTTTTTAGCATAAGATTTAATGGTTAGTTAATGATAAGGTAGTAAAATTTAGGTTTTATGTTCTGTTTCTACTCTCCCTGTATTCGGAAGGGCTGAGTGCAAATTTCTGGGCAAAGGTTCGGGCAAAACTGCGGCGGGAGGTGAAACCGGAGGCCTGGGCGATATCTTCAATGTTGGTATCCGGAGTGTCCACAAGCAGCTTGCAGGCAAGGTCCAGGCGGCAGTCGGCCACAAAGGCCGGAAGGGATGTACCGGCCGATGAGAACGCGGCGCCCACCCGTTCCTTGGAGATGCCGTACTTATCCATCAGCACCTGCCTGGAGAAGCGCGGATCCAGGAACATGTGCTCCTGTACGATGGCTTCGGAGAGGAAGTCGTAAAGCTCCGAAGCGTCCAGGGATTCCAGGCTGTGCCGCCTGGCTTCTTCTGACGCCGCCAGGATTTCCGCCGCGCGTTCCTTATACATAAGGGTCTGGGCAATCTGTTCCGACAGGACCTTGTTTTTCTTCTTCATTTCCCGGCGCAGATAGATCTCAAAAACAAAGAGGGCAAGCAGGGCCAACAGGCCGACACCGGCTATTGTAAGGATGGCTCTTTGCCGGGCCACTTTCTTTTCGGCATCCTTGCGGGCCAGGGCTTCCTCCTGCACCTTGTAGAGCGTTGCGTACTGAGCCGCATCGGTACGGGCTTTCTGGCTTTGGAGCATTTTACGAAGCTGATTGTGGCGATGCAGGTACTGAAGGCTTTCACGGTATTGGCCGCGGAGGCGGGCATATTCGGACCGCGTCTTGAGCACCTCCGCATAGTTCACGTGAAGGGTATCGGCCCCCCAGCTCTCACAGAAGGCGTCCAGGTCTTTCTGCATTTTGTCATATTCTCCCATGGCCAGATAGGCCGATGCGATGACCCTGCGACGGGAAAGCACCTTGCTGCTGCTGGTGGTTTCAAACTCCTGTGCGTAATGACGGGCTTCGGCCATGTTGCCCTTCATGGCATGCGCAAGCGCCAGATAAGAGAAAGCCGCCGCTTTCTTGAAGTCAATGAACTGGTCCCGCCGATCCGAAGGCGAATCCCCGTAGGTTTCCGGGTGCTCCTCATAGTCATTGATGGCATTGAGCATGGCCGAAGCAGACGCCAGCATCTCCGTGGGCTTGTTACCTTCCTGATAATAACGGATAAGGGCCTTATGGGCGTCCAGGAAACCGTCCAGGGCATCCCTGGTCTTAATGGCGGAAAGTCCTTCTATGGCCTCATTCAGCATGGGAACACCTTCCTCCGGCTGTCCCAGGCTGATAAGCACATCGGCCTCGTCCACCCGCATGCGCAATTCATCGGCCAAGTCTCCCTTCTCATGATAGATGGAAGCCAGTTCCTGGGCAAGACGGGAACGTTCCGGCAGTACTTCGGCCTGCACATAATAATTATGGAGGAGTTCTTTTAACAGGAGGAAATCCCGGGGGCTGGTCTGGGGATCCTCCAGCACGGGTTCTATCTGAAGCGGCAGTTCTTTCCGCTTTGTATCGTCCAACAGGTATATGCAACCACGGAGATAGACAGCCCGGGCCGGCGAAATGTTACCCACGATGAGGGCCGAGTCTATCAGTTCCAGAGAACGCTCCGGTTCCGTCTGATAATGGGCCATGGCCCGCTCCACCGTATAAAGGGAGTCTGCCGGAATGGAGGAGACGGCAGCGGCGAGAAGGCAGGTTAAGCTTAATATAATATGGCTTAGAATCAACTGTATTGGCTATTTGCGTGGTTTTTCATTGCAAATTTAATGATTCAATACAAATTGTCCCACCCCTCGCAAGGACAAATTGTCCCATATGCGGGACATTTTGTCGGAACGGCTTTTTAATACGATAAAACGCCATAAAAACGAAGTTCGGCAACAAAAAATCGCTTTTTGTTGCCGAACAGTTTCGGTCTGAAAGGAATCAGAATCCGCCAGGGCCACCGAAGCCACCGCCGGGGCCGCCAAAGCCGCCACCAGGGCCACCCATACCGCCGGGACCTCCGAATCCGCCGCCAGGACCACCCATGCCGCCCTGATACTGGCGCTCACGGGACTGACGCTCGCGGTCTTCCTTCTTACGGTCCTTGCTGTAGGCCTTGTACTGTTCCTTTGTAAGGATATCCTTCAAAGCCTTGTCAAATTCCTTCTGGGCCTTGTTGCGGTCCTGCCGGAGTTCTTCCATCTGCTGCATGCGCTCCTGCATCTGGGTCATCATCTGTCTGCGCTCTGCATCGGTCATGTTCTGGAAGTCCGGACGCTCTCCATTCTGATCCCCGAAGGAGGGCATCTTCATATTCAAACGGGAAACCAGACCTTCCAGGATGGGACGGATCTGCTCTTCCTGCTCTACGGTGATGTCGTAGTTGTCAATCAACTGATTGATCTTGTTGGCAATGTACGCACTGTCGGTCACCTGTTCCGGCATCTGGAACTGAGGAGCCTGTCCGTTACCGCCGGGGTATCCGCCACCGGGATAACCACCACCGGGGTAGCCGCCCGGCTGGGCCTGCAGATTGACGGCGCACAGCATCATGGCTGCCGCTGCCCAAACGAAAATCTTTTTCATATTATGCAAAACTAAAAGGTTTTAACAACTTCAGTCATTTAATTTAGACACCAATGGGGTCTTTTAGTTTAACCACTTAGTCAAAAAAGCTGCCCTTTCTTCACTCCAAGAGTTTTCCTGCCACATGGCGTGCCCGCAGGTGGGTACGCAGAAAAAGCGTTTATCCCGAGTCCCCAGATTATTATAGATAGAGAAATTGGTATGCGGCGGGCAGGTGGGGTCCTGAAGGCCGAAGGCCATATACACCGGACATGTGATACGGGAGGCAAAATTCTTCACGTCAAAATAGGAGAGCATGGTGAAGAGTTCTTCCCGGTCCAGCCCCTCCTCATCGGCCGTGTCCAGGACCTCGTGGACGGGCCACCAGACAATGCGGGCATAGTCCCTGTAATCCCCCAGGAAGGGTACGGCGGGGGCAATGGACTTGATGCGGCTGTCCAATGCGGCCGATATGAAGGTGAAGGCGCCACCCTGGCTTTCGCCGGAAGCAACCAGGCGTTCCGGATCGGCCTTTTCCAAAGATGCGGCAAAGTCCACGGCGCGCTTCACATCGGCAAAAGCGCCTCTGTAATAGAATGTTTCTTTAGAGCCCAGGCCCCGGTCTATCCAGCGGTCCTGGCCGTTTTTGAAGATACCCTGGTCACGCACGCTCACCAGGAAGTCTATGCACTCCGGCGCTGCGGAAGGGTCAAAGTAATACGGCTCTGCGCCATAACCCATATACTGGATGTGCACGGGGAACTTGCCTTCGGCCACGGGGATGGAGACAATGCCGCCGGCCACCCCACCATCCCAGGAGGCGTAACGGACCTGGTAGCAGGTGCGGAGCTCATTGGAATACTCCGGCATCAGGGTGTATTCCGGCTCCAGGGGAACGGCCGATAATTCCGTGAGCGTCTGCGTCCAGAAGGCGTCAAAGTCCGGCTGCGCGTCGGCAGGAGAAAGGACTTTGTCCGGCCGGACGCCGATGTTAAAGCGCACGGAATCCCTTATCCGAACTTCATAAAAACCGGGTTCCAGCGCACCCAGCTTGATTTTGAGCGTGCTGTCCGGTGCAATGGTAACCTGCTGGTTAAGAATTACTTCCGGCTTATCGGCCATTAGGGAAAGGTCTGTCACCAGGCGGAAATCGGCCGGTCCGGGAGCGGCGTTCACTTTGGTAACAAGGGTATAAGGGGCTTTGTCCAGGAACAGCCAGCCCAGGTCCGGTTCGCTCCGGCCGGTGGCCGGTTCTGCATGACGGGAGCAGGCCAGGAGGACAAAAAGACCCAAAAGGGAGAAGAAAAATCTACGCATGTCATTTGTTTTCCCAAAGTTACAACTTTGGAACAAAAGGACAAACATTTGAGCATTGGGATATCAACGGGGCCCCTGGAATTCCCTATCTTTGCTCCCAGCTAAAACCCTTTTCATATGAAAACCCTTTTCAAGATCCTTGTTCTCGCCCTTCTCGTTGCTGCCGTCGGCTGCAACAATCAGGGAAAAAAGGCCGAAAATGACGGCCAGCGTCTGTTTGTAGGTGACGATATCGCCGTCACCCAAACCCAGTACGGCAAGGTCCAGGGCTATATCCTGGACGACGTTTACACCTATCTGGGCATTCCGTACGGCGCCTCCACCGCCGGCGAGAACCGCTTCATGCCCCCGCAGGAGCCCGCCAGCTGGGAGGGAATCCGTCCCGCCATGTTCTATGGCAATGACGCCCCCCAAGCCCATCAGGACAAATGGAAGAATAATTCCAGCACCTTCACGGACCACTGGAATTACTACGACTACAGCGAAGACTGCCTGAACCTCAATGTGTGGACCCCCGCTCCCGACGGCAAGAAGCGTCCGGTGCTGGTGTGGATGCACGGCGGCGGCTTCTCGGCCGGTAACAGCATCGAGCAGGATGGTTACCACGGCGCCAATCTGGCCCGCGGCGGCGACATCGTGTTCGTGAGCGTGAACCATCGGCTTAACGTATTCGGCTATTCGGATCTCTCTGCCGCAGGCCCTCAGTTCGCCTCCTCCGGCAACGTGGGCGTGATGGACCTGGTTGCAGCCCTCCAGTGGGTACACAACAACATCGCCAACTTCGGCGGCGACCCCGGCAACGTGACCATCATGGGTCAGAGCGGCGGTGGCGCCAAGGTGTGCGACGTGCTGGCCATGCCTTCCTCCAAGGGCCTGGTACACAAGGTGGTTGGACTTAGCGGTAACGCTACCACAGCCGCCAACCAGGAGGCCTCCAAGGCCATCGGCGCCGCCATCCTCAAGACCGTGAAGGGTGACGTGAAGAAGCTCCAGGAAATGCCTTGGGAAGAATATTACGAGCTGGCCAACAAGGTAGCAGCCGAGGTGGGTACCGGCGACATGATGGGTGGTTTCTCCCCCGTTGCTGACGGAATCGTCCTGCCCAAGGGCAACTTCTTTGCCGATCCCAACGCCGCATCGGCCGGCGTGCCCCTGATGCTCTGCACCACCACCTCCGAGTTCGCCCTTTCCAAGGAGAATCCCACGCTGGAGGCCATTTCCTACGAGGAAGCCGTCAAGATGGTGAAGGAGAGCTTCGGCCAGCCCAAGGCCCAGGAAGCCATGGACGCCCTTAAGAAAGTATTCCCGGAGAAGAAGCCCATCGAGCTCATCAACATGATGGTGGCCCAGCGTACCAACGTCCTGGCCACGGCCGATGCCAAATACGCCCAGGGCGGCGCTCCCGTCTACCTGGCCTGGTTCGATTACAACGCTCCGCTGTTCGGCGGCCGTATCCGCGCCTTCCACTGCGCCGATATCTGCTACTGGTTCAAGAATACAGACCTGATGGTCACCCATACCGGCGGCGGCGCCGAACCCCGCAAAGTCTCCGACCAGATGTCGGCCGCCCTGCTGGCTTTCATGCGCACCGGCAATCCCAACTGCAAGGAAATTCCTGAATGGCCGGCCTATACGCCCGAAGAAGCCCCTACCATGATGTTCTCCCTGGAGAGCAAGGTGCTCAACGCCCCGGACCGCGAATTCCTGAGCCTGGTGGAGTCTTTCAACCCCTGGGCCATGATGATGCGCCCCGCTCCGTCCAAGGAGGAATAATGGTTTAATATGGTGAAATTTGGTTTTTTAGAAAGAATTACCTACTTTTACAAAGTTTTTCCGCAAGTAAGGTATTAATTAAATAGTGTACAAACCATTTAAAAACTAACTTCATCATGAAAAAAATCATTGCTATTCTTGCAGTTGCCATCATTGGCATGAGCATGGCCGTAAAGGCTAACGCTATTGAGGATCAGTGGTCCAAGGGTACCATGGTCGTCTCCGTCCTCGGCGGTATCGACCCTTGGTATGGCAGCCTCGCTTTCGGTGGCATCGGTGCATTCGACTATGTGCTGGTAGACAGCTGGTGGAAAGGTCACTTCACCGTTGGTGGTCAGGTGGGCTTCGAGGCCAACAAGTATTGGAAGACCCTCAGCGCCGCTCCCCGTGTAACCTACGGTCTCAATCTCTCGGAGAAATTTGAGGTTCACATTGGTTTCGCCGCCGGTTACTATCACGACTTCGGTACCTACTATAGCTATCGTGGATTCTATTCCAACGAGTTCGTGGGTATGCACTTCTCCTTCAGCGACAGCATGGCCTTCACCGCACAGGTTGGTTACGCTGCTTACAGCCCCACTGTAACCGCTGGTATCTCCTTCCGCTTCTAAGAGATAGCGTACTACAAAGACAAAATCGCCTGCCGGGGTTCCGACAGGCGGTTTTTTTGTGCCGATTAAAAAAGCCTCTACAGCTGGCTGTCACTGAGAGAAAAGGTGTTGCCCTGGCGGTGGTCGCCGGTGGTCATTCCCTTTTTGAGCCAACGCATGCGCTGGGCGGCGGTGCCATGGGTGAAGGATTCCTCCACAGCATAGCCCTGGGACTTCTTCTGCAGGTAGTCGTCGCCGATTACCTGGGCGCACTTGATGGCCTCCATGAGGTCGTCATCGTCCAGGACTTCGTCGATGTAGTGGGCCCAGACGCCGGCATAACAGTCGGCCTGGAGTTCAATGCGCACGCTCATGCGGTTGGAGTCCGTCTTGTTCATCCGGGCCATCTGCTGATGGGCTTCGCCCAGGGTTCCCAGCAGGTTCTGCACGTGGTGACCTACCTCATGGGCAATCACATAGGCATAGGCGAAGTCTCCATCGGCACCCAGCTGCTGCTTCATGGTGGCGAAGAAGCTAAGGTCTATATACAGCTTCTCGTCTCCGGAGCAGTAGAACGGGCCCATGGCCGCCTGGCCGGTACCGCAGGCCGTTGCGGTGGCGCCGGAATACAACACCAGGGTAGGGTTACGGTAGGTTCCCAGACCGTTCTGCTTGAAATAGGGAGCCCAGACATCCTCCGTGAGGGCCAGGACCTGTTTGGAGAAGGTAGCCAGCTCCTCGTACTCCGGCGTGGACTCATAGTTGCTTTCCGTGTTAAAGCCCAGTCCGCCACTGTTCTGGACGTTCTGGAGCACATCGCCCAGGTTACCACCCATCATAAGGGTAATGATGGCCACAATAGCTATACCGCCCAGTCCCAGACCGGCAGCCTTGCCGCCACTCATTCCGCGGCGGTCTTCTACATTGGTGCTTTCGCGTCTTCCGTCAAGTTTCATATTATTTCAGGATTTTTTGGATTCTTTCCAGTTTTCCGTCCACCGGGGCGGGCTTCACTCCCAATAACTTACAGAGCAAAGGATACAGGTCTATATTGCGGAAGGCCGACTGTTCCCCTTCTGTGAAAGGAGCTTCGTAGCCTTGCTTGAAATCCGGTCCCACGGCCCGGAAGGCAACCATCATATCGGTTTCCTTACAGTCAAAGCCGTGCGTACCTTTATTCCGGGACGGGGCAAAATTGAACTGCCAGCCCAAATCCGGGGAAACGATCAGCTGCCCCAGCCGGTCCGACGTTCCGTAATTCAAATAATCCGGCACTTCCCCGTGCCGCCAGACGTTCAGGTGCTCAATGGGAGCAAGCCTGTTGTAGAGGCTGTCCACATAACCGTCCTTTACCCAAATACTGGTGGGAATGGATCCGGACATCCGCTCCACCCACTCCTGCGGAACCACATCGTACCAGGCCACAAACCGTTCCGGGGAGATTTCCGTCATTCCATGGTCTCCGGCCACGATAAAGTTGATCTTATCACCATAGGGCAGTGCTTTAAGGCGGAGATAGAGTTTGTGCATGAGGGCGTCCATCTCTTCGGCCATGGCCTTAGTTTCGGGAGCAAAAGGACCATTGACATGGCCCTGGTGGTCCGGCTCGTCAAAGTAACCCATCACCAAACGGGGACGGTCCTTTTCCGGGAGGCTCAGCAGGCGGACAATTTCATCGGCCCGTTCCTCGAAGGTCCAGTGGGGCTCATCGTCCCATTTCCGGTAATAGGTGGGATACATTCCGCCGATGGGGATGTCGGACCCCACCCAATAGATTACCCCGCATTTCACGCCTTGCTTCTGGGCGGTCTGCCAGACGGGTTCGCCCAGATAATACCTGGGGTCGTAGCGGGATTCAGGGTCGCTTATCGCATAGCCGTGTTGGGTGGCCGGATTCCAGAAACTATTGTTTACCAGTCCATTATGGTCTGGAACCAATCCCGTTGCCATGGTGTAATGGTTGGGGAAGGTAGAGGACGGGAAAGACGGTTCCATCCGCGCCTTCACCCCCACGGTGGCCAGGGAGTCGAAAAAGGGCATTTCGTAGTAGTCCGGATAGTCCCAGCGGTTGCCGTCCAGGGAGATGATAACGGTATAATGGCAGTTTTGCCGACAGGCGGCAAGGCAGAAGATAAGGGCAAGGCCCATTAGGATACTGCGCAATGATTTCTGCATATTAGGTCCGGTTATCAGTCCCACAAATTTAAAGAATTTTTTTAGGTATAAACGATTCTTCCGTTAAAAACGGAATACCAGGGCCGCAATCCGCTCGCCAAGGCCGATGCTGTACCCTTCCGAGCAGAAGAACACGCGGTTAAAGGTATCGGCAAGGATTACCAGCGGCAGGCGTGCGGGCTTTTTCAGCTGCATTCCGGCAGTGATGCCTTCAAGGACGGCGCCCTCATCCACGCCAAAGAGCACCGTAGAGGGCAGCTTGCCGTATCGGCCTTCCTTCAATTCCTTTTGCAGACGCTCCAGGGAAGGCTGATCCGGGCAAAGCAGGACGATGGGCCGGCTCCAGCTCTCCAATTGTTCCCTGGCTGCCGCCAAATCCCGCAGGAAATGGTTCGTGGGCTCCTTTCCGGGCTCCAGAACCGCCAGGGCATAAAAGCCCCTGCCCACGGCCGACAGGACGGATGCCGATGCGCCGCCTTCCGGCAGGAAAAGGGTTTCGGCATCAAACGAGCCGATGACAGGCACGCCGTCCGAGGGTTCCTCAATCCTTAGTTCCACGGTGGTGGTTTCATCGGCCGGAAGCGTGAAGATGGCCATGGAAACGGGCACAGAGCCGTCCGAGAGGCGGTTTCCGGATACCAGCAAGTATTCTCCGGCGTCCAGCGGGTAGCCGTCTTTGAACACGTGCGCCCAGTCCACACCGCCACCCATATCCACTTCCCCTTCGTCAAAAGTGAGGAGGTGCGGCCTTCCGTCCTCCAGCTTGGACAGGGTGAAATGGCTGTAGTACTTGGGATTGTCCAGGCTGGCCGATGGCGTATAGGTGAGCCGCAGCGTACCCTTGGGAGCCTTTTCTACCTCGCCGTCCAGGTAGGGAACCTTTCCTGTTACGGGATCTTTCTGCATATCAAAACCCAGGGCGCGGGCGGCTGATACAAAGAAAATGTCCCGGGAACGGGGGCTTGCCTTCCGGCTCAGATACACACCCGCGGGCGACATGGGGATGTTCCAGGCCCTGGGGTTATCGTCAATGGTTATGTTCTCCTGTACCCACTGCACCAGTTCCTGCGGGGTTCTCACGGGCAGCGGATGCTCCCGGAAAAAACCATAGAAAGGCGTAAGGAATTCGTCCTCCACCCGGGCGCCCAGGAAGTTTTCGGCCGAATAGTAATCCTCCAGTAGTTCCGGAGTTATGTCTTGGAGGTCCTTGGTGCTGAGGGCGGTCAGCACCTGGTTCACTCGTTCCTGGTTCTCCCTTTGGCGGAAAGCCTGGATGGTGCGCCAGTTGCCCCGGGCCTTGTCCCCTGCCGGGAAAGTGGCTTCGTAGGCATGCCTCAGGGAATCTTCCTGGGCAAAGCGGCGGTTGTTCGCAGCCCGAAGTTCCGGCGTAACTTCCGGAAGATTAGCCGTTTCCGCAGGAGGGACGATGGTAAGGGATTCTTCGCTACGCTCAGAATGACTGTTTGAACCAGAATGACAGTTTAACGTGATACCCACATCGGCGTCCTGGCCGAAGGAGACCTTCGCATAGCCCCAGGCGCCGTCTTTGGAGGCCCAGACCAGCATGTCGCCCAGGCCGGCGCTCAGGAATGTGCGACCGTCTGCATCGGCATACTTGGTTACGGCGGGATAGAATTCCGCGTAGTTGTAGATGCAGAAGTCCACTCGGGCGCCGTCGGCGGGCGATCCGTCGGGTAGCAGCACCCGGAAATCGGCCCGGGCGGTAAGGGCGTAATTGTCAATGAGGTTTACTTCCGTGTAGTTGGGGCTTTCCAGTACCACCTCTTCCGGTCCATCGTATTTGCCGAAGACCTTGGTGTGCATGAGCATCGCGCGGGAGGCGGGGGCGTTGAACCAGCCCAGATCCAGCACGGGTTCCGGTTCGCAGGCGCCCAGGAAGTGCCACTCCCCGTCGGCCCAGGCCTCCACCCAGGCGTGGTTGTCGTCCGTATGCGCCCAGCGCGGGGTATACACCTGCCGGGCGGGAATACCCACGCTGCGGAGCGCCGTTACGGTGAAGGTGGATTCCTCCCCGCATCGGCCCAAGGTGTTCTTGACCAGGTTCAGGGGCGACATGGTGCGCGCGTCCGAAGGCTGGTAGGTCACCTTCTCATGACACCAGTGATTTACCTCCAGAATGGCCTCCTGCATGGT
>JAIKYL010000045.1 GCA_024683255.1 Bacteroidales bacterium
TTGGGCGTATAGGTCTTCTCGCTCACGAACTCGCCCTTGGAATTGTAGCGGGCCCAGGTGAACTCCGTGGGAGGTACGCCCAGGCAGAGGACCAGCATCCGGTACACCTCCTTGAGCATCTCCACCTTCATCTTCTGCGTATCGGCCGGCTTGGCGGCACGCAGGCGCAGGCCATCCTCGCGGAGCTTGGTGGCCAGCTGGGTGCGCATCTGGGAGGTATTGTTGGCACTGAGCGTCTCCGGCATCACATCCGAAGGCACCACGCCGTATTTCATTACCAGGTTGGAAACGCCCGTGAACTGCCCTCCGTCGCCGATGGGGTTGGAGAACAGCCAGTCCACCTTGCGGTTTTCCATGGGAAGGTTCCGCGTATCTATAATCCCCTGCAGGAACAGGTTGGCCTTCTCCAGTTGATCGTAGAAGAAGAGGTAATTCTGGGAGAAGGTGAAGGCTCCCAGGTCGTGCTTCTCAATCATCCTGGAGCGCAGCACATTAAGGCCCGTGAACAGCCAGCACCGGCCCGAAGACTTCTGATCCGTGCGTCCCTTGGTCTTGACTTCGTCGCTGAAATGCGTGTCTATCATGGCAATATTCTCGGCCGATGCAGCCAGCACGTTGATCTGGGTGCTGTTGAGTGCATTGCGGAGGGCCTTGTCGGCCGCGGTGCCCTCATAGGCCGAACTGATTTCGCGAAGCATGTCTGCGCTTATGCCACCTTGGGCAAAAAGGGTGACGGAAACGAGCAGCGAGGCTGCCAGGAGGAAGGTTTTTCTCATAATGGCTTGTGAATGGTTTCCCCAAAGATACGAAATAATAAAACAAAAATGCTTAAATTTGCATTCCGAAGCACAGTAGTGAAACGTTCTTACAATCAATAAAACCTATGGCTTACACTGAAACAACCCGCACCAGCTATGGAAAACGGCTGGGGAATTCGCTCGGAGGCATTGTCACCGGGCTGCTGCTGTTCGTGGCCGGCACCGTTCTGGTCTGGTGGAACGAAGGCCGCGCCGTGAAGACGGACAAAATGTTAAAGGAGGCCCAGGTCCAGGTGGTGGAGATGCCGGACATCTCCCGCATCGACCCCGCCTATGAAGGAAAACTCATCCATGCCGTGGGCATGGCCACAACGGCCGATTCCCTGGTGGACTCTCAATTTAAGATCGGCACCCGCGCCATCGCCCTCCGCCGCGACGTGGAATACTACCAGTGGGTAGAGCACGCCCAGAGTGAAAGCAAGGACAAGCTTGGCGGCGCCCAGGAAACCACCACCACTTATACTTACGACCTGCAGTGGGTAAGCACCCCTGTAAACAGCGCCGAATTCCACGATCCGGACTATCGCAGTGAAAACTTCGTCCGGGAGAATGTGGAAAGCGATGTGAAATATGCGCAGAACGTATCCTTCGGCGCTTTCCGGCTCAATTCGGACCAGATCCGTTCCATCAGCGGCAGCACCCCGCTGGCCGTGGTGGACAGCACCGGCAGCAACGTGATCTACATCGGCAAGGATCCTTCCAAGCCGGACGTGGGAGATGTGAAGATTACCTTCACGCAGGTGAAACCGGCCGAGATCAGCATCGTGGCCGCCGTTTCCGGTGACAGCTTCACTTCCTATACCGCCAAGAACGGGAAGACCTTCTCGGCCCTCAGGATGGGCAACATTCCGCAGGAGCAGATCTTCGAGAGCGAGCACGCCACCAATAAGATGATGCTCTGGCTGTTCCGCATCCTGGGCTTCTTCCTGATTATGGCGGGCCTCCGCAGCATCTTCAGCATTGTGGAAACCCTCTTCAAGGTGATTCCGTTCCTGTCCCGTATCATCGGCTGGGGCGTGGGCCTGGTCTGTGGCGTGGTGGCCTTCGTGTGGACGCTTATTGTTGCAGCCATCGCCTGGATAGCCTACAGGCCGGTGGTGGCCATCGTCCTGCTGGTAATAGCTGCCGCGGCCATCTGGTACTTCTCCACCCACGGCAAGAAGAAAGGAGACACGCCGGTTCCGCCGGCAGCCCCGGCCGAATAAGGCATGAGGCGCCTTCTCCCGGTATTATCGGCCCTTTTGATATCGGTCCTGTCACCCGCCGCTTCCTGGCAGCGGGTGCGGGATCTGGATATCCATGTGACCCTCATGTCGCTGGGCGGGGCTGTATTCCACGAGAAATGGGACCTGAATACCGGGGATGACATCACCGAATGGTACCTGGTCCGTGAGAACCTGGGAGACATGGAACTGGTCCGTCTCCAGGTGCTGGACGAGAACGGGAACGAATTCGCCGATGACGGGGAGTGGGACGTACACCGCACGCTGGCGGAGAAGGCCGGCAAGAGCGGCGTGGTCCACAAAGCCAACGGCCTGGAACTGTGCTGGGGCGTGGGCACCCACGGAGACCATGTTTTCCATGCCTTCTATTCTTTTACCAATGCCGTAAAGTCCCTCAATGACTACGACATGTTCCACATGCAGCTGGTGTCTCCGGGCTTGAGCTCCCCGCCGGAACATGTCCGCGTGACCATTGAGGCCAAAGGCCAGCAACTGGATACGCTCAACACGCGTATCTGGGGCTTCGGCTATGAGGGAACATCGGCCTTCCAGGAGGACGGGACGGTGGTTTTCGAGTCCTCCGGGCCTTTCCTCGTAGACGATTCCGTCATTGTTCTCCTCCGCTTTGAAAAGGGGATGTTCTCCTCCGAAAGCATCCAGGAAAGGGATTTCCAGGATGCGCTGGACCAGGCTATGATCGATGCCGATTTCGGTCATGATTATTACGAGGAGGAAGATGACACCGCCGCCGGCATAGCCGGATTCTTTACCATCCTGGTAATGTACTTTGCCTTCCTCCGGCCCTTCGTAAAGGCGCTCCGGGGAAAGAAGTCCAAGAGAGAAATCTCCAAAGTGATAGGAGTCAAGAATCCCAAGCAAGTCAGCTGGTTCCGGGATATTCCCATGGGCGGGTACCTGGGCGCGGCCGACTGTGTGCTCAAGGATATCGGCGAGGGAAAAGGCAACAACCTGGCGCTGGCCATCATTCTCCGGCTGGTCCATACGGGCTATCTGCGCCCCACCCGGGAAATAGAAGGGCCTCTTCAGCTGGCCTTTACGGATAAGGATCCCCAGAGTCTGGATAATATTTCCCTGCCTTTCTACCGCCTGCTGGAGCAGGCTGCGGGAGAGGACAAGGTCCTGCAGGACAAGGAGTTCTCCGCCTGGGCAAGCGCCCACTCCAGCTCCGTCTACAAGTGGACTTCCAATTCCGCCACGGAAGCCCGTTCCCGCATGAATATCGAAGGCTGGTACTGCCGCGGCAAGTATACGGACGAAGGAAAAGCCCAGGCACGTAACGTGGTGGGCTTCAAGAATTTCCTAAACGATTTCACGCTTTCCTCCCAGCGGGAGACCTTTGAGGCGCAGCTCTGGAAGGAGTACCTGGTATACGCCGCCCTCTTTGGCATTGCCGATAAGGTGGCCAGCCAGCTGAAGGACATTGATCCTTCCTTCTTCAGGGAGACCTTCGCCTACGATGCCGATATGCTTCCTCAGCTGCTCACAACCAGCCGGGCCTTTGCATCGGCCATCAGCAGCGCAGCCTGGCGGGGAACGCCTTCATCGTCCTATTCCTCCGGCAGCAGCGGCAGCAGTTACCGCAGCAGCCATGGCTACGGCGGCCACTCCTCCAGAAGCGGAGGAGGTGGCTACAGCGGCGGAGGCCGCGGCGGTGGCGGCCGATAGGAAAGTTACTGTTCCTTAATAATTTCCATACCCAGACGCATGGCATCCTCATTCATGGGAATGAGGTGGTGGTGGCGTTCCGGGAGGGTCTTTCTGAGGGCCTTGAGGACGCTCTCGATGGTTACGATGGGGTGAACCTTGAGGAAGCCGCCCAACACAATCATGTTGAACACCTTGATCATGTTCATCTCCGCCGCCTTGTCCATGGCGTCTATCCGGTATACATGGATGTCCTTGCGGGTGGGCGGGACATTGATGCCGTAACCGTCGTAGATGAGCGTACCGCCCTTTTTCACCTTCTTCTCGAATTTCTCCAGGGAAGGCTGGTTGAGGACGATGGCCGTATCGTATGAAGAGAGGATGGGAGAGGAAACCGGTTCGTCGCTCACGATCACCGTCACGTTGGCGGTGCCGCCGCGCTGCTCCGGTCCGTACGCCGGCATCCAGGTCACTTCCTTGTCTTCCATGAGGCCGGAATAGGCCAGGATCTTACCCATGGAGAGGACACCCTGTCCTCCAAATCCAGATATGATAATCTCGTGTGTCATAGTGCCTTGCGTATTATTTACCCATATCTTTCAGGTCTCCGAGCGGGTAGAACGGGACCATGTTCTCTTCCATCCACTTGTTGGCCTTGTCCGGGCTCATGCGCCAGTTGGTGTTGCAGGTGGAAACTATTTCCACGAGGTTGGAGCCTTTGCCCTGCATGGAATACTCGAACGCCTTGCGGATAGCCTTCTTGGCTTTGAGGATGGAAGGCACGTTCTGCACGCTCTGGCGGGTCACATAGCAGGTTCCTTCGAGCTGGGCGGCGATGTCCGCCATCTTGAGGGGGTATCCGTGAAGCTTGGGATCGCGGCCGTAGGGGCAGGTGACGGTCTTCATGCCTATCAGGGTGGTCGGGGCCATCTGGCCGCCGGTCATTCCGTAGATGGCGTTGTTGATGAAGATGATGGTTATGTTCTCGCCGCGGTTGAGGGCGTGGATGGTTTCACCAGTGCCGATGCAGGCTAGGTCGCCGTCTCCCTGGTAGGTGAACACCAGGCGGTCCGGCCATAGGCGCTTCACCGCGGAGGCCAATGCCGGGGCACGGCCGTGGGCGGCTTCCTGCCAGTCTACATCTATATACTTATAAGCGAACACTGCGCATCCCACGGGGGAGATGGCTATGGTCTTGTCTGCCATGCCCATTTCGGCGATGACTTCCGACACGAGCTTGTGGACCACTCCGTGGCTGCAGCCCGGGCAGTAGTGCATGGGAACGTCATTCAGCAGTTCCGGTTTCTTGTATACCAGATTCTCTTTCTGGATTATTTCTTCTCTTGTCATAGGGCGCAGCTGTTAAAGGGTCATTTTCTTGATTTCGTCCAGCACCTCTTCCGGCTCGGGGATGATGCCTCCGAGACGGCCGTACCACTTGACGGGAACGTTGCATTCCACCGCGAGGCGGATATCCTCCACCATCTGGCCGGCATTGATCTCCAGCGAAAGGATTCCCTTCACCTTCTTGCCGAGTTTGGCGATTACCTTGGAAGGGAAAGGCCAGAGGGTGATGGGACGCAGGAGTCCCACCTTGATACCCTGCTCGCGGGCGATGGCGATGACCTTCTTGGCGATACGGGCGGCACTGCCGAAGGCCACGATCAGGTATTCCGCGTCCTCGGTCTTGTACTCCTCGTAGCGGACTTCCTTCTCCTCGATCACGCGGTACTTGGCCTGGATGCGGAGGTTGTTCTGCTCCATCTCCTCGGAACGGAGTTCGAGGGATGTGATGATGTTTGGCTTGCGCATGCCGATGCGGCCGGTGGTGGCCCAGGGGCATTCTTTGGCTATCTCCTCTTCCGTGCGGCGGGGCTTGAAAGGAGGCAGCACGACCTTCTCCATCATCTGCCCGATGGCACCGTCGGAAAGGATCATCGCAGGGTTGCGGTAGCGGAAAGCCAGCTCAAAGGCCAGGTCCACGAAATCCGCCATCTCCTGCACCGATGCGGGGGCGAGGGTGATGAGGCGGTAGTCGCCGTGGCCGCCGCCCTTGACGGTCTGGAAGTAGTCCGCCTGGCTGGGCTGGATGGTTCCGAGGCCGGGGCCGCCGCGGGAAACGTTCACGATGAGGGCAGGGAGTTCTGCTCCCGCCATGTAGGAAATGCCTTCCTGCATCAGGGAGATGCCGGGAGAGGATGAGGAGGTCATGACTTTCTTGCCTGTGGCGGCGCCGCCATAGACCATGTTGATGGATGCCACTTCGCTCTCTGCCTGCAGCACCACCATGCCGGTGGTCTCCCAGGGCTTCTCCGCAGCCAGGGTTTCGAGGACCTCGGACTGGGGAGTGATAGGATAGCCGAAGTATCCGTCGAAACCGCAGCGGATGGCGGCATGGGCAATGGCTTCATTGCCTTTCATGAGGGTGATTTCTTTCTCTGCCATGACTATTCCTCCTTTTTACGGTAAACGGTGATACAGCCATCCGGGCAGACAATCGCACAGGATGTGCATCCCGTGCAGGTGTCCTCCAGTACGGCCTCAGCATAGTTGTAGCCCTTCTGGTTCACGTTTTTGGTGGTGAGGGCCAGGACGTGCAGCGGACAGGCGACCACGCAAAGGCCGCAGCCTTTGCAGCGTTCGACGTCCACCACTGTCGCTCCTTTCATTTTAGCCATAAAAGTGTTATTGTTTATTGGTTGTACATATCTTTGTTGTAGAAGTCCAGAATCTCGTTCGCTATGTCCAGGGCCTGCTGCGCGGGGCTTTCCGGGTTCAGGTGGATGGCTTCCAGGTAGTTGTTCATGGCCATCTGCCAGTTGCCTTTTTTCCGCCAGGCGTTGCCGAGGAGATAGAAAAGGGTGTCGTCCATGATGCCTCCGCCCGCACGGTATTCCTCCATCAGGGCAATGGCCTCATCGGCCTTGCTGGCATCCAGGAGATCCTTGACCCTGTCCTTCATCACTTGGGCTCGTTCACGAACATGCACCAGCCGTAGGTGTCTTCCTCCATACCCTTCTGAATGCCGATGATGCGGTCGTACAGTTTCCTACTGATGGGGCCGCACTCGTCCAGGTACTTATATTCACGGGTAATGGTGCCGCTCTCTAGGGTAACCTTGTCGTCTATGCGGCTGATTGGCGTGATGACCACGGCCGTGCCGCAGGAGTTAACCTCTTCGAATGTCTCGAGCTCATCGACGAAGATGGTGCGGCGCTCCACCTTGAGGCCCATTTCCTCTGCGACTTTGCGGAGGCTCTTGTTGGTGATGGAAGGCAGCACGCTGGGAGAGTTCGGCGTGACGTAGCACCCGTGCTTGATTGCGAAGAAGTTGGAGGATCCGAACTCTTCGATGTGGGTGTGCGTGGCGCTGTCGAGGAACAGGAGCTCGCGGTAGCCCATCTTGTGGGCCAGGTTGTAGGCATGAAGGCTCTGTGCGTAGTTTGCGCCGAGCTTGTAGCCGCCGGAACCGTAGGTGGCAGCACGGTCGTAGTTGCGGGAAAGCACCGCGGTGCCGGGCACCAGGATCTTGGCTCCGGAATAGGTACCAACACCGGAAGCCATCACTGCGAACATCACATCCCTCGAGGAATGGATTCCCAACTGGGGATTGATGCCGAAGAGGACGGGGCGCAGGTAGAGCGATCCGCAACTGTCGGTAGGAGGGAGGAATTCCCAGTTGGCCTGCACGCACTTGACGCAGAGGTCCAGGAACATCTCCATGTTGGGGGCGGGCATATCCAGGTACTGGGCGCTGCTCTCCATGCGCTTGGCATTCTCGTCCGGGCGGAAGAGGCGCACGCGACCGTCCACGCCGCGGAAGGCCTTCAGGCCCTCGAAGCAGCACGGAGCATAGTGGAACACTCCGGCAAAACAGTGGAGGGAGAAGTTGAAGTTGTCGGTGACTACCGGCTTACTCCATTTACCTTCGATACATGTGGTATAGACAATTGCGTTTGTGGGATAATAACTAAATGATCTTTTTGAATAATCGATTTCAGCCATAGTTATAGTTTTAGTCTTCAATTATGTGGTCTTTGTTGTATGTGTGTATCTTGGTTTCCCCGGCCAGGATCATGTATCCGTTCTCTGCCAGGGATTCGAGCTCGTTCTCCCCCGGATACACACTTACCGGAGCGAGCCAGCTGACTTTCTTGGTGATGGCGTCCGTGATGGGCTTGCTGTAGGCAACGCCGCCGGTGAGGATAATCGCATCCACCTTGCCGTCCACCACCGCGCCCTGCGCGACGATGTACTTGGCGATGTTAAGCACAAAGGCCTTCAGGAACACTACGTATTCCTCCTGGCCCTCCTGGGCACGTTCCACCACCACCCTCATGTCGTTGGTGCCGAAATACGCCACAGCGCCGCCCTTGCCTATGAGTTTCTTCTTTATCTCCTGCTTGGTGTACTTGCCGCTGAAGCACATGTCGATGAGCGGATAAGGAGGGCAGCACCCGGCCCTTTCGGGCGTGATGGGGCCGTCCCCGCCAAGGCCGTGGGAGGTGTCGATGACGCGTCCGTCACGGTGCAGGGAGATGGTCACGCCGCCGCCCATGTGGCAGATAATCGCGGTGGTATCCTCTGCCTTGCGGCCGGTATCGCGGAGATATCTGCGCATGATGGCGCGGGTGTTGAGGGCGTGGAAGAGGGTCCTGCGGGGGAATTCCGGGATGCCGCCGACGTGGCATTCAGGGAGCATCTCGTCTGCCATGGGAGGATCCGCCACATACGCGACGCAGGGGCCGAAGGGTGCCTTGAGTCCTTCCTTCTCACGCACGGTGTTGATTTCTCCGGCGATGTTGTCGCCGATGAGGGCGGAAAGGTTGCAGGCATGGTTGCCTTCGCGGCTGGAGGAGAGAACCTCGCGCATGTCGGCGTTCACATTGTAGACGCCGGTGATGCAGGGGGTGAAGAGGCCCCCGCGGCACATCACTATGTCGATGTCCTCCAGGCGTACGCCTATCTCCTTGAGCGCCTTCAGGATGGCTTCCGTGCGCATGCCGTCCTGGTCCATCACGTCGGCGAACTTCGATAGCTCCTCGACGGAATGCTCCAGTTTCTTTTCCAGGATGCAGGCTCCGTCCTTGTAGAGAGCGAACTTGGTGGTGATGGATCCCGTATTGACTACGAGAATGGTTCCTTTTGCCATACCTACTTCACTAAAGCGACCGCCGACGCGATCGAATTAAGTTTGACATCCACGGAATCAGCCCTGGAGGCAAGTACGCACGGCACCTTGGTGCCCACCAGCATGCCGGCCTGCTTTACACCCTTGATCATCTTGGTGTTGGCCTTCCAGAATACGTTGCCGGATTCGATGTTGGGGAACAGCAGGCAGTCCGCATCTCCCGCCACGGGGCTGGAGAGCTTCTTGATTTCCGCCGACTCCTTGTCTACGGCCACGTCGAGGGCCATGGGGCCGTCGCCTATGCAGCCGGGAATCTGTCCGCGGTCGCACATCTTGGCGAGCATCGCACCCTCCATGCAGGCGGGCATGGTATCCAGCATCTGCTCTGAAGCCGCAATAAAGGCGATCTTGGGTTTCTCCACGCCGAAAGACTTCGCAACGGAGATCAGGTAGCCGGCGATCTTCACCTTCTGGCGGAAATCCGGCAGGGGGACGACCGCCACGTCGCTGACAAACATCAGCTTGTGGTAGTTCGGATTCTCCAGCACTCCCACGTGGGAAAGCAGGCCCTTGGCGGGCAGGAGCCCGGTTTCCTTGTTCAGGACGCCGCGGAGGAACTTGTCGGTGGAGCAGAGGCCCTTCATGAGCACGTCGCCCTCTCCGTCGTGCACCATACGCACGGCCTCGGCCACAGCCTTGAGTTCGTCCTTGACGTTCACGATGGTGAACTTCGACACGTCTATCCTGCAGTCTTCGCAGACTTTGCGGATCATGTCTTCGTCCCCCACGAGCGTAACGTCCACGATGCCGAGTTCCAGGGCCCTGTAGGCAGCCTCGATGGTATGGCTGTCCACGGCCCAGGCGGCTATCATCCGCTTGCGGACACCTTTCGCCTTGAGTTCGGCGAAAAGCTCGTTAAACGTTTTTATCATTGGTTATCAGTGGTTATTAGTGTATTCTATCGCATCTCCGCGGCCTCTACGGCCTTGAAGTACTTGTAGCTGTTCACCAGCAGTTCGCCGGCCGCATCCTCGTCGAGGACGATGATGCCGTCGGGATGGTTCTGCAGGGCGGACACGGTGTTCTTGTGGGTGATGGGGCCTTCGATGGCCTCACCTATCGCACGGGCCTTCTTTGGGCCGAGGGCGAGGATGACCACCTCTTTCGCCGAGAGCACCGTCGCCACGCCCACGGACATAGCCTGCTTGGGCACGAGGTTGATGTCACCGCCGAAGAAGCGGGAGTTCACGCGGATGGTGTCGTCGGTGAGCGTGACCACGCGGGTACGGCTCTGCAGGGGCGAGAAGGGCTCGTTGAAGGCGATGTGGCCGTCTTCACCGATTCCGCCGAAGAAGAGGTCGAATCCGCCGGCCTCGACTATCTTCTCCTCGTAGGAAGCGCACTCGGCCGCGAGGTCGGGAGCGTTGCCGTCGAGGATGTGGATGTTTGCGCGAGGGATGTCGATGTGGTCGAAGAGGTTGCGGTACATGAAGCTGTGATAGCTCTCGGGATGGTCGACGGCGATGCCTACATACTCATCCATGTTGAAGGTTATCACGTTC
>JAIKYL010000048.1 GCA_024683255.1 Bacteroidales bacterium
CAGATCGGCTGCCATCCTGGAGCCGCCGTCCTTCCCAAAGAGGTAGTATTTCTCCTCCGGATGGGGCTCCGGGGTGAACCAGGCCATGTTTTCCACCAGGCCGTAGATCTTGCGGTTCACGGACGGGTTGCGGAACATATCTGCCCCTTTCCTTACATCGGCCAGGGCCACTTCCTGAGGGGTGGTCACGATTACGGCGCCGGAGAGCGGGATGTCGCTTACCAGGGAAATGTGGATGTCGCCGGTTCCCGGAGGCATGTCCACCAGCAGGAAGTCCAGCGGTCCCCACTGCGTTTGCAGAATAATCTGCTTGAGGGCGCTGCAGGCCATGGGACCCCGCCAGATGAGCGCCTGTCCGGCCTGGGCAAAATAGCCGATGGACATCCACTTCACATTGTATTTCTCAATGGGAACAAAGAGCTCGTGACCCTCTTCTCCCACCATTTCCGGCGTGTAGCCTTCGGTGCCTGTCATGAGGGGGACGGAGGGACCGTATACATCGGCATCGGCCAGTCCCACCTTGTATCCCAGACGTGCCAGAGCGATGGCCAGGTTCACTGCAACAGTGCTTTTGCCCACGCCGCCCTTGCCGGAAGCTATGCCGATGATGTGGCCCACTTCCCGCACCTGGTCCAGGTTCAGTTCATTCACTGTCTTTTTGGCGGGGTCTTTCACTATGGTCTTCACCTCCACCTCCGTTCCGCCGGGGGCGTTCCGGTAGATGGCGGCCTGGGCGGCACCCACCAGATAGTTCTTAAGCGGGTCCGGCCGCTTGGGAAAAGCCAGCGTTACAACTATTTTACCTTCAGCTATTTCCACGCCGGAAACCATACCAAGGGACACAATGTCCTTGTCTTCCCGGCCGGGATGCTGCACTTCCCGCAGCCACTGCAAAACCAATTCTTCTGTCATTTCATGGAATAATTTCCACAAAATTAGTCAAAATCTACAGGATTTAAAACAATTGGACCCGGTAGCCGAAGGTGAGTTCAAAGGCCATGCGCTGTTCCGTGTAGAGGGACTGCGGCGCTTCAGGACTGGGGAAATACCAGGTTACGCCGGGCTGGACAAACAGTGCGCTGCGCTGGAACAAGCGGAGCTGTAGGCCCAGGGCCAGATCGGCCGACCAAAGGGCGTCCTTGCAGAGGGTTTTGTCTTCCGCAATGGTCTGTGTGTTGCCGCCGGAAAGCGGGGTTGTGGTTGTGCGGGCTCGGGTTGCCACGGCAAACTGGTACATGGGGCCGCCGGAGGCATAAACGCCTAGATACCTGCCTTCCCAGATGGAATACTGCAGGTGAAGCGGAATACCCAGATAATACTGGTCTGTACGGGTCTCATAGTGGTAGCTGCCCACTTCGGCCGCGGTGGTGGTGCGGAGCGGGGAAAGGACCAGACCCGTCTCCAGGGAGAAACGGAACGGAAGGCCGATGTTCACGCCAAGCGCCCAGCGGGGAAGGCGGGAGTAGCGGGTGTCGGTGGTGCTGGGCTTGTTCCGCCCCAACATCCGGTAGTCCGGAGCATCCTGCGGCCCGGAGGATTTGGTGATGATGCCGGAAGGAAGGCCATACCCTTGAGTGGTGGCCGATGCATACTGCTGCACGCCGGAGGAGGCAAGGGTGGCCCGGAGGCGGAGGCGGAGGCGGGGAGATTCCCGGTCGGAGCCGGGAATGACGGAGTCGGAGCCGGGAATGACGGGGGTGCCGTCATGGCCGGGCGTGGTGCCGGGGGTGACGGTCGCTGGCGAATCGTCATGGCCGACCTGATCGGCCATCTCCTGTTCTGGTGATGGAGGTGTCCCAATTTCAGGGACATCTCCGTCATTTTGGCCGGTTTTTGCAGGAGGTGTCCCAGTTTTAGGGACATCTCCATCACTTTCTTCCTGTTCCGCTGCGGCTAACGTCCCAATTTCCGGGACGTTAGGATCACTTTTCGGTGAGGGAGATTCCCGGTCGGAGCCGGGAATGACGGAGTCGGGGCCGGGAATGACGGGGGTGCCGTCATGGCCGGGCGTGGTGCCGGGGGTGACGGTCGCCGGCGTATCGTCATGGCCGACCTGATCGGCCATCTCCTGTTCCGGAGCTGGAGTTACCTGGGCCAGGCCACCGGGGACGACGGTGACGGAAGGGGCCGGGGCGGAAGGCCGAAGGAACAGTAACAGAGCCACGGCGGCAGCGGCAGCCAGGCCGCCGGCCACATACCATACAGCCGCGGGGATGCGGCGTTTGCGGGAAACCATCCCGGTCTGGACTGCGTCCCACAGCCCCTCCGGCGGCGCTTCCTGGTAGTCCTGCAGCAGGTCCGGAAGCCGGTCTGTCCAATTCTTATCCATTATTCTGTTCCTTTAGATAGTCCTTTATCTTTTTCGCAAGAGTAGCCCGGGCCCTGAAAAACTGGGAGGCCGACGTATCGGCCTTGATTCCCAGTAGGGCGGCTATTTCCTTGTGGCTTTTCTTCTCAAAAACAAACAGGTTGAAGACGGTCCTGTAACCGTCCGGCAGGGAACGGATCATCTCCTGAATTACCCCCGGAGGGATGTCCGGCAGAGAAAAGCCCTCCTCTTCTTCCATGTCCGGAAGATCTTCCACATAGGTGAGCCGGCCGCTTTTTCGCAGCGCTTTCAGGGACTGGTTCACCACAATCCGGGATGCCCAGGCTTTCAGGCTTCCGGCGCCGCGGTATTCAAAACGGCCCATGTGGTCAATCATCAAGAGGAAAGACTCCTGCAGGGTATCCTCCACATCGGCCTTGCTGGTAAGATAACGGGAACATACCGCAGTAAGATATCCGGCGTACCGGTTGTAGAAACACCGGATTCCGTCGGGGTCTTTACTGCGGACCAGGCTGGAGAGCTCCTGCTCGTCCGGGTTAATCTTCCCGGCCCTTAAAGAGGAACTTTTTTTCAGCAGGCTGTCCTGCACAGGTTGTCCACTTAACAGTTATATAATAGTGTTCTTCGTCAATATATTGGGAAAGGGGATTGATGTCAAAAAAAATAAGGGCATCTGTTTTTTCCAGAGGCTCATCGCCCTTGGCGTCGTGCCGGAGCGTGAGGACAAGGGGATTATCCTTATCATCCGGCGTGAGTGCCAGGTGGTGCCAGACATTGCTGTTCCCAAACCAGGCCGAATAGTGGATGGTGAGGAAACCGTCTTCCAGGGAGGTCATCCAATCGTCAATCACATCCAACCCGTCATCGTGAATGTTAATGTACGTGTTTGGGGGACCACCCACCATTAATCCGTTGTCTCCCAGTTCCACATTCTCATACCAGTCTATTTCTGCCCAGAAGATTCCGGAAATGGGCTTTTTGTCCAGGAGCCGGAACTGGCAATAAACCCTGCCAGATACAGAAAGACTGTTATTGATATCGGCAATGCAGAGGTTCTCGTTTACCTTTAAATAGGGGAATCCGTCGCTATAGTTACGGCCGGTTTGAAGGTAAAAAGCCGTTGCAATGGCCGTATAGGTCTTTCCTGTCTGATAGCCTGCCGGATAATCATAATGGGGCTGCTGCGGTTCGGGAAAATCGTCCATAGATTTGGAACAGGAGGCCAGCACTCCCGCCATGAGGCAAAGCGATATGAACAGACTCTTTTTCATTTTCCGTATATAAAACCCTGGTTTATCTCAATCTTGCTCGAATATAGGGATTTTTTGTTATTTTTGTCTTCCAAACTTTATAAAGCATGAAACGAATTTTAGCTATTGTCGCCGCCCTCGCCGTCTCGGTGAGCGCCATGGCCGACGAAGGAATGTGGCTCCTGCCCCTCCTGAACCAGATGAACAAGAAGGACCTCAAGGCTGCGGGCTGCAAGCTCTCGCCGGAAGAAATTTATTCCATTAACAAGTCTTCCCTCAAAGACGCCATCGTCCAGTTCGGCGGCGGTTGCACGGGAGAGATGATATCGGCCCAGGGTCTGGTGATTACCAACCACCACTGCGGCTACAGCAGTATCCAGAGTCTTTCCACCGACGAGCACAATTACCTGATGGACGGCTACTGGGCCAAGAATACGGGCGAGGAAATCCCCGCTCCGGGCCTCAGCGTCACCTTCCTCATCTCCATGGAGGATGTCACCGCCATTATGGAGAAGGCCGAGAATCAGCAGGCCAAGGCAAATGAGCTGGTGAAAGCCGCCAACGAAGCCAACCCTTACTGCCAGGCCGAGGTGGAGAGCTTCTACAACGAGAATGTATATTACCTCATTGTGTATAAGACCTACCGCGACGTGCGCTTCGTGGCCGCCCCTCCGGCATCCATGGGCAAGTTCGGCGGAGAGACGGACAACTGGATGTGGCCCCGTCACACCTGCGACTTCTCCATGTTCCGCGTATATGCCGATAAGAACAATCAGCCCGCCGCCTACAGCCCGGACAACGTGCCCTACAAGCCCGTTCGTAGCCTCAAGATTGCTACGGGTGGCGTGAAGGAAGGCGATTATGCCATGATCATGGGCTACCCGGGCAGCACCCAGCGCTACCAGACGGCCACCCAGCTTAACCAGATGATTGCCACCCACCGCATCTCCATCGATGCCCGCACCGTGCGCCAGGACCTCATGTGGGAGGCCATGTGTGCAGATCCTTCCGTGCAGCTCAAGTACGCCAACAAGTACGCCGGCAGCGCTAATGGCTGGAAGAAATGGCAGGGTGAAGAACTGGCCTTCGACAACCTGAACATTATCCCCCGTGAAGAGCAGAAGGAAGCCGCTCTTAAGGCATGGATCGAGGCCGATCCGGCCCGCAAGGCCCTCTACGGAGACCCCGTGGCCGATATTGACGCCTATGTGAAGAAGAACGCTGCCGACAACCAGGCCGTGACCCTGCTTTCGGAGACAGTGAACTCCATCGAAATCCTGGGCATGGCAGCCAACCTCATGAACAACTATTCCCGCGGCCTGCAGCAGGGCCGGGACAGCGTGACCGCCCTGGCATCGGCCAAAGAGACCATGCAGCGCCGCTACCGCGACTATGTGGAGGCCTTGGACCGCAAGGAAGCCGTAGCCATGCTGGAATTCTACCGCAAGACCGCCAAGCCGGAAGACTACCCCAATGCCGATTTTGCCACACTGGACATCCCCGCCTATGTGGATAACCTGTTCAATAACAGTTCCTTCACCTCTTACGAGAAGATGATGGCGGCATCGTCCGACGAGTTGTCGAACGACCCGGCCATGGGCCTCTATACTTCCCTTATTATGGTGGTGATGAAGCACTATACCGCCCTGTACGGATCGGCCGAGGAAGAGGCTGCGTACACCGCCGGACGCAAGCATTTTGCCGCCGCCCTCATGGAATGGCAGAAAGGCCAGGCCATGTACCCGGACGCCAACTTCACCATGCGCCTCACTTACGGCCATGTGCTGCCCTATAGCCCCAAGGATGCACTTAAGTACCTGCACTATACCACCGCCAAGGGCCTGCTGGAGAAGGAAGATCCCACCAATCCGGAATTCATCCTGCCCGCCGGCGTGAAGTCCCTCATCCTCGCTGGTGACTATGGCCGTTGGGCCGATAAGGACGGCACCCTGCACACCTGCTTCCTCACCAACAACGACATCACCGGCGGCAACTCCGGTTCCCCTGTGCTGGACGCCAAGGGTAATCTCCTGGGCCTGGCCTTCGACGGCAACTGGGAGAGCATGAGCTCCGATGTGATGTTTGAGCCGGAACTCCAGCGCTGCATCTGCGTGGATATCCGTTACGTGATGTGGATGATTGAGAAGTACGGCGGAGCCACCAACCTCATTAACGAGCTCACTTACGCCAAGTAGTTAGAACAGAGAAGGTTCCAACTCCTTTACGTGAAAAGATTTCCGGTGCCATGGTGTATAGCCGTGGCGCCGGATTGCTTCTATGTGTTCGGCGGTGGGGTAACCCATGTTGCGGTCCCAGCCATATTCCGGGAACTGGGCAGAAAGCTTCCGCATGAAAGCGTCCCGGTAAGTCTTGGCCAGGACGGAAGCGGCGGCGATGGAGGCGTATGTGGCGTCTCCGTGCACCACGGTCTGGTAATCCTTGAATCCGTACGGGCCGAAGGGGCGGAATCTGTTGCCATCCACCAGCAGGAACGCCGGTGCGGGGTCCAGCCGCAACACGGCCCGCTGCATCCCCGTAACGGAAGCCCAGAGGATGTTCAGCTTGTCAATTTCCTCAGGTTGAAGCGCTTCCACGGCCCAGGCGATGGCTTCGGCCTCAATTATCGGCCTTAATTCCTCCCGGGCTTTTTCCGTCATTTGCTTGGAGTCGTTCAGGAGCGGATGGCGGAAATCGGCCGGTAAAATGACGGCGGCGGCATACACCGGCCCCGCCAGCGGACCCCGGCCCGCCTCGTCGCACCCGGCCTCCAATCGGCCCGGTTCCAAATAAGGGAATAAATTAGGCACGCTTGCAGATCTTCCAGACCAGCCAGGCCGATACAGCGGCGCCCACCACCACGGCTATCACCGAAGCTTCTGCCCCGAAGGCACCGCCGGTGAGCCATTCGCTGCCGGAGACATCGCTGTACAGAAGGGAAGAGCCGGCGTCTGTCCCGGAAACCTTGAAGCCGAAAATATTGCCCTGGGAGAAGTTCCAGGCCCAATGGACGCCGATGGGCACCCACAGCGTGCCGGAATACTTATAGATAGCGCCCAGCAACAGACCCGCCTCAATGGCAATGGCCAGGGAAGACCACAAGGTGGCGTTGTCGTTGGAAATATGCACCAGGCCGAAGATGAGGGCCGACAGCACCAGGGCAACTCCAAAGCCCCATTTCTCATCTATCCAGCGGAAGAAAACGCCCCGGAAGATTACCTCCTCACCGATGGCCACCAGCAGGAAAACGAAGAAGGAACTTAAAATATCCATCCATTGGTTGCCGGTACCCGCAATCTTATACACGCCGAAGGCCATCATGATGGCCACCACAATCACAAAGTAGCCCAGGCCCACGCCCAGGCCCGCTGCGGTATGGGGCAGGCACTTCCCAATGGGCAAGTCCTTAGCCCAATGACCCTCGAACCAGTGGACAAACAGGCTGTACAGTCCCAGCATGGCGGCCGCCACTAACAGTGTGCACACCCATCGGAGCCAATCTATGGAAATGAGGGTTGTCAGCGAAGAGAATCCATATAGCAGGAGAGACAGGAAAAGGGCCGCTATAAACAGCAGTATCCATTTCCAAACGGACATTTCTTTTATGGCCATAACGTTTTAATTTTTGACAAAGTTAACAAATAACGGCGATAATATCCTATCTTTGTATTTTACAACCCATAATTACGTAATACAATGAAACTTAACAAATCCTTGGGACTCCTGCTCGCCCTGGTCCTTCCCCTGTCGGCCTATGCCGGAAATTACAAAAGCTACAAGGTATCCGTGTATGCGCGGGCCTACGAGGTGGAGAAAATGGCCGACCCGGAATGGCTCCGCAGTACCTGGGAGACCATTTCCAGCCAGATGGATGTGGACCGGATCTACCTGGAAACCCACCGGGACCTGCTCATAGTCCCGCAGTCCACCATCGACGCGGCCAAGAAGTTCTTCAAGGCCAGGGGCGTAGAAGTGGCCGGCGGCATCACCTACACCGTGAACGAGCGCAACAACTTCGAGACCTTCTGCTACACCAATCCGGAACACCGGAAAAAGGTGCAGGAGATAGCCGAATTCACGGCCAGGAACTACGACACCATCATCCTGGACGATTTCTTTTTCACGGACTGCAAATGCGACCTGTGCATTGCCGCCAAGGGCGATATGAGCTGGACGGAGTACCGGCTCAAACTGATGACCGAGGCCGGGCAGAACCTGGTCATCGGCCCGGCCAAAAAGGTGAATCCCAAGGTGAAGGTCATTATCAAATACCCCAACTGGTACGACGATTTCCAGGGGCTGGGCTTTGACCTGGAGCACGGGCCGCAGATCTTCGACGGGGTGTGGAGCGGTACCGAAACCCGGGACCCCGCCAGCGCGCAGCACCTGCAGAACTACCTCAGTTACAATATTATCCGTTATCTGGACAACCTTCGGCCTGGATACAACTTCGGCGGCTGGGTAGATGCCGGCGGCATTCAGATGAGCGCCGACCGCTATGCCGAGCAGCTCTGGCTCACGATGTTTGCCAAGGCGCCGGAAATAGCCCTGTTCGACTACCGGTCCCTGGTGGGCACAACCATCAACCCTATGTTCCGGGCTCCCTGGCAGGGCAGCGGCACCAGCTTTGACTGGGAAGAGATGATGGTCCCGTTCAAGGCGGGCGTGCAGCCCACCACCCTGGCCCGGATTGCCGGCTATACCCTCTCCAAGGTGGATCCCGTGGTGGCGCAGCTGGGAAAGCCGCTGGGCATCGTTTCCTACAAGCCCTACCACTCCCAGGGGGAGGCTTTCCTGCAGAACTATCTGGGAATGATTGGTTTGCCGATGGATATGCGTCCGGAATTCCCCACGGACCGGCAGGTGGTGCTGCTCACCGCCCAGGCCAAGGACGACCCGGACCTGGTGGCCAAGATGGACGCCCAGCTGCACCGGGGCGGCGACGTGGTCATTACCAGCGGCCTCCTGCAGGCCATTCCGGAAAAGATGGCCCAGTTTGCCGAACTGTCCCTGGACGGCTATGCCCTGGTGAACGATTTCGGCCGGTATGGCAGGAGCGAAAAGGACATCCTCATTCCGGAAATCGGCTATTACACCAATGATACCTGGGAGGTGATATCGGCCGGAAAACCCCTCACCGGGGGCACCAGCGGCTGGCCTGTCCTGCTGCGCGGCAAGTACTCCAAGGGGAACATCTACGTGCTCACCGTTCCGGGCGACGTGTCGGATCTGTACGCCTATCCGGCACCCGTTCTCAACGCCCTCCGGGCCATGCTGGGCCGGGACCTGGAAGCCCGCCTGGAAGGCCCTTCCAAGGTTTCCCTCTTTGTCTATGACAATGGCAAGGCCATCGTGGAATCTTTCCGCGACGAGCCCTGCCAGGTAACCGTGGTGGCCGGGGAGCGGAGAATTCCCGTGCTCCTGAAGCCGCACAGCTTTGAGCTGATAGACATTAAATAGCTCCGACAAACCCTATGGGTTTTGTATTTGCCTGAAAAATGGTTATATTTGCAGACTGCCTTGAAAAACGCAAAAAATACTTAATATCCAATGAAAACTTACACTACCAAAAACATCCGCAACGTTGTCTTGATTGGTGCACCCCGCAGCGGTAAAACCACCCTGTCGGAAGCTATGCTCTATGAGGGCAAGGTCATTGACCGCCGCGGTTCCGTAGAGGAAAAGAACACCGTGTCAGATAACACGGAATTCGAACAGACCAACCAGAAGTCCATCAACGCCACTCCGCTGTATGCAGAGTTTGGCGGCTGCAAGATCAACTTCATTGATGCCCCCGGTTCGGACGATTTCTCCGGTGGCGCCCTTTCTGCCTTCAAGGTGGTTGAGGCTGCCGTCATGGTCATGAACGGTACCGCCGGCATCGAGGTGGGCACCACCCTCTTCGGCCGTTATGCCGATCAGTACGGTGTTCCCATGATCATTGCCGTGAACCAGATGGATCACGACAAGGCCAACTGGGACGGCGTGCGAAACGCCATCAGCGAGGAATTCGGCAAGAAGGCCATCCTCTGCCAGTTCCCGGTGAACCCCGGCCTGGGTCTGGAAGGCTTTGTGGATGTAATCACCATGAAGTTCTATAACAAGAAGAACGAGGAGCAGGATATCCCCGCCGCATATGCCGACGAGGCCGAAGAGCTCCGCGCCGAACTCATGGAGAAGGCTGCCGAAGGTTCTGACGAACTCATGGAGAAGTTCTTCGAGACCATGGAGCTTAGCACCGACGAGATCCGCGAGGGTCTGCGTGCCGGCCTTGTCAAGGGAGAGACCATCCCCGTGTTCTGCACCGCCGCCAAGGAAAACATCGGCGTAAAGCGCCTCATGGAATTCATCGTGAA
>JAIKYL010000049.1 GCA_024683255.1 Bacteroidales bacterium
AAAGGATCCTCGCGTGGAAAGGGACCTTCTGGCCTTCTCCGTGAAGGAATTCCTCACCCATATGGACAGCTGCTTCCTCCGGCCCATCCACCGGGAACTGCAGGAGCGTTTTGGGACCGACTGTGACGCCATGGCCGACTGGCTGTGGGAAAACTCCTGCGTTTCCGGAAAGGAGGTTCCCATTGCCGAAGACCCGCTGTACCGCTATATCCGGGAGCTGGCCATAGTGGACATCAACCAGCAGGAAGAGCATGTAGCCAGCCTTACGGATCTGCACCGGGACTATGTGCACGCCCGCTACCGTGCCTTGAAAAACAGCGGTGTAGCGCAGTACCCCGACGCCAATTCCACCATGCGCCTGAGCTATGGTCGGGTTCGCTCCATGCAGCCCTGGGACGGCGTTTACACTCATTGGCAGAGCACGGCCCGCGGCCTTCGGGAAAAGTATGATCCCGCCCGTTACGACTTTGCCTATCCGGAGGCATTCCGGCAGGTTCTGCCGCCGGCCGATTACCCTGTGAACTTCATCACCGACAACGACATCACCGGAGGCAATTCCGGTTCGCCGGTGCTCAACGCCCGGGGAGAACTCATCGGCCTGGCCTTTGACGGTAACAAGGAGTCCCTCGCCAGCAACTACGAAGCCGTGGACGGCTACAACATGTGCGTCTGCGTGGACATCCGCTACGTCCTGTGGATCCTGGAGCACTATGCGCACCAGGATTATGTTCTGAAAGAATTGGGAATTAAGTAATTACAGCCTTTCCACGTCGGCCCAGCCAAACTTGGCGGGATACAGCCAGGCCCTGTCCGTGTGCTCCATGACGCCGTAGTCCAGCGACACCTTGGGGCATTCGGCATAGGCCTTTTCCAGGAAGAGGGATTCTCCCAGATGCTCCTCCCAGCCGCGGAAGAGTTCAGTGACTTCCGGGATGTAGCGCTCCATTTCCTGGCAGATGGTGGCGGCCTTCCAGATGAACACGCCGCTGTTCCAAAAGAACTCGCCGGTGCGGAAAAACACCTCGGCCAGCTCCTGCGGCGGCTTTTCCGTGAAGGTCTTCACCTGCAGCGGACCGGGCAGATTATGGGCGTTGCGGCCTTCTTTCACCTGGATATAGCCAAAGTTCACATCCGGGTTTCTGGGCACCACGCCCAGGGTCATGAGCACGTCATTCCGCTCCACGTAATCGCAGGCTTCCAGTACGGTGCGGGCAAAGAGGTCCTCGTCCCGGATTACGGAGTCCCAGGGGGTGGCGATGATCACCGCCTCCGGGTCCCGGCGCCTGAGCGCATAGGCCGATAAGGCCATGCAGGGCGCTGTCCCGCGCGGGTAAGGCTCCAGCAGCAGGTTCTCCGGCGGCAGTTCCGGAAGGATTTTCCTGGCCTCGTCCCCGAAACGGGACAAGGTAACAACTAAAATATGGTCTTGAGGTAGTACGCGCAGAAAGCGCTCAAACGTGACCCTGAGCTGGAAGGGCGAACCCGTTCCGTCGGCCATGATGACGCAATACCTGTGTGTGGACATAAATAATTTTAGGTGTACATAGGAATCCAGGCCTGGGGAATATAGCGGACTGTGGTCTCCTGTCCGTTAAAGAGGACCGACACTACGTCGAAGAATACTTCCCTGCCGGAGAGATTCTTATTGTTCAAATATTTTAGTGCTGCAGCAGAAATCCTTTTCTGCTTGATGGAGTTAACTTGGTCGTCGATGGACGTGGTCACGGGGGTCTTCCGCGCCTTCACTTCCACGAAGTGCAGACCGTCGGCCGCTTCCGAAACGATGTCTATCTCAAGATGTCCTCCCCTCCAGTTCCTGTCCAGGATCTGATGACCCCTGGTCTCCAGGAAATCGCACGCCATCTGTTCTCCCAATTCTCCCAGCTTGCTGGTGTTTAGTACGTTCATTGGTAGGTTTATAGTACAGTCTTTGGTTTAGTCTAGTTTTACAACCGTAACGCCGGAGCCACCAAACTGGACTTGTTCGTCCGTTACGGTTTTTACACCGGGTACCGTGCGCAAGTATTTTTGTATTTCCTCGTGCAAGGCACCGGTTCCTTTACCATGCAAAATTCGCACCGAACTTACGTTCAGCATGATTGCATCGTCAATATATCTCATCACCTGCTCCAGGGCATCGTTCACCCGCTCTCCCCGCACATCCAGTTCCATCTTGAAGCGGGCCTTCCGCTCCTGCATGGCCGTGTCGTAAACTGCTCTGGGGCGGTTTTCAATGGGTTTGGATGCCGCCTTGAATTCGTTGGCTGTTATGCGTTCCACGCGGTCCAGGGGCAGTTTTGTGGTGATATTTCCAACAATTACCGTTACCGCCTTGGTGGAAACCTTGGACACTTCTCCCACCATTCCGCCTTCCTTGATCCGGACTTTTTCGCCCACTTTCAGGGGCGCGTCCCGGAAGACCTGCAGCTTCTTGGCCTCGGCCTCTTCCTGCTCCATCTTGCGGAGGGTTTCCGTATCGGCCCGGCGCTTTTTCCGCTGCAGCTCCCGCTCCTTGCGGTCCTTGACGGTCTTGAGCTTTTTGTCAATATATTCGTCCCGGGAACGGCGGCTTTCGGCCAGGGCGCCCAGGAAGCCCTGCAGTTCCTCGCGGGCCTCGCGGGTCTTCTCCTTCCCGGCCTGGGACTCGCGGATGGTGCGGATGGTGCTCTCCACCTGCCTGTTGGCGTCCTTTACTATCTTTTCCGCTTCCTTTCTGGCCTCTTCCAGAATGTTCCGACGCATCTCCTTGATGTCTTCCAGTTCCTTCTGGTAACGGTCCGTGAGGGTGTCCAGGGTCTTGTCCGTTGCCCGGATCTTGGTGAGTTTCTCATCCAGGGCGCGGCGGTTTTTGGCAATCTTCCGGAGGTTCCGTTCAATGCCCACGTATTGCTCTCCGGCGCGCTCCTCGGCATCGTGCACCAGGGTCTCCGGGAGCCCCATCTTCCGCGCCAGTTCAAAGGCAAAGGAAGAACCCGGCAAGCCCATTTCCAGCTGGAACAGCGGCGTAACGGTGGCTGCGTCAAACAGCATGGCACCGTTCACCACGCCCGTCTCTGCGCCGGAAGCGTAAAGCTTCAGATTGGTGTAGTGGGTGGTAATCACGCCATAGGCGCCGCGCTGATCCAGTTCGTGCAGAATGGCCTCGGCAATGGCGCCGCCGGCAGCGGGTTCCGTTCCGGAGCCAAATTCGTCAATCAGGACCAGCGTCTTGTCATCGGCCACCTTGAGGAGGTGCTTCATGTCCCCCAGGAAAGAGCTATAGGTGGAAAGGTCGTTCTCCAGGGACTGGTCGTCGCCGATGGAGACCATAATCCTGTCAAATACAGGCAGTTCCGAGGTTTCCGATGTGGGGATGAGCATACCCCACTGGAACATGTACTGCAGCAGGCCTACGGTCTTTAGGCACACACTCTTGCCGCCGGCGTTGGGGCCGGAAATAAGAAGAATTCGCTTTTCCGACGTAAGGGTTACGGTGAGCGGAACTATGCTCTTTTTCTCCCGCCGGAGACTCCGCTCCAACAGCGGATGACGGGCCTTGCGAAGGCTCAGTTCCCCATTCTGGGACAGCAGCGGCATGCCAGCAATGAAATCCAGCGCCACATGCGCCTTGGCCATGTTGAAGTCCAGCTCGCCCACAAAAGTGGCGCCTTCCATGAGCTCCGGAACATACGGTTTAAGGAAGTCCGAGAACTCGCGCAGGATGCGGGCAATTTCCCGCGTTTCGGCAAAGTGCAGCTCCGAAATCTCGTTCTGCAGGGCCACAATCTCCGCCGGTTCCATGAAGGTGGTTTTGCCGGTGGCCGATTCGTCGTACACAAAGCCGGCGAACTGCCGTTTCTTGGCGGCCGATACGGGGATGAGCATCTTGCCGTCGCGGATGGAAACGCTGGCATCGGCATCCGTGAAGCCGTCTTGCTGGGCCTTCCGAAGGATGGCGTTCATCCGTTTGGAGATGTTGATTTCCTGTTCCTTGATGCTGCGGCGGATGGAGTAGAGTTCGTCCGACGCGGTGTCCTTAATCTCCCCGTGACGGTCCAGGATGGAGTCTATGCGCTTAATCACATCGGCCGGGGCGGTGATGCCGGAAGCCAGGTGCTGCAGGTTGGGATAAATGCCTTCCTTCACCGTATGGAAGAAATGGAGCGCCTTCTTCAAAGTGTCCAGCAGGGTGCGCAGCTTTCCCAGGGACAGAAGGTCTATGGAAGCATTTTTGCCGATGGGCTCCAGGAAAGGCAGTGCATCAATGTATCCGCTGGTGGGGAAATTGTCCTCGAACATGAGGATGAGGCGCATCTCGTCCGTTAAGAGGTGCCGTCTGTGAATCTCTTCTCCGCTGGTGCAGAAATCCTCATTCTCCACCCTGGCGGCCGCATAATCTGTGGAGCAGCGGTCCTGAATAGCAGTCCGCACTTTGTCGAACCCCAGTTTTGTTTCCAGCCTTGCGTCCATTATGCCTCCTCCTTCAAGGTCATGGATTCACCCACCAGTTCCCTCAGCTCCTGAAGATCCTTCACCGTGCGGATCTCTCCGTCATGCACAAATGAGATGTGACCCGTTTCTTCGGAGACTACCACTACATCGGCATCGGAATTTTCCGTCATGCCGATGGCGGCGCGGTGGCGCATCCCGTAATGCGCGGGAATGTCCGTCCTATCTGTCATGGGAAGCTGGCAGCGGGCGGCCACAATACGGTCTCCCTGGATTATCATGGCGCCGTCGTGCAGCGGGGAATTCTTGAAGAAAATGTTCATTACCAGGCGCCGGTTAATCTCGGCCTCAAAGCGGTCTCCCGAGGCCATAATCTCGTCCAGGGCCGTTTTCTTCTGCAGCACGATGAGGGCGCCGGTATGCTCCGCAGCCATGGCGCGCACGGCTTCCGAGAGTTCCACCACCGAGCGGGAACCCATCCTTTCCTCCTTGATGCCCAGCAGCCGGTTGAACAAGTCCCCGGTGCGTTTGGCCAAGCCCGAATTGATGGCCAGCCTGTTGAGCATATGCCGGATTTCTGGCTGGAACAGGATGATGATGGCCAGTACGCCCACATCCAGGAGGGTATTGAGCAGCACCGTCATCATGCGCATGTTAAGCGCGCTCACAACGGCCTGCAGCACCAGCAGGACCACCAGCACCAGCACGATATTGAGCACGGTGGAGTCTCCCCGGATGCTCCGGATGAGGAAATAGATGATGGCGGCCACCATCAAGATGTCCAACACATCGGCCCATCCGAAACTGAGGAAACCGAATATGCCCAGTACCTGTACCATGGACTGCAAAGATAACGAAAAAAATCCTACCTTTGCATAACTATGTATCGTGTACTGAAATTCGGAGGCTCGTCCGTAGCTTCCGCTACCAATATTTCCCGGGTGCTGGACATCGTGGGGAAGGAGACGGCCAAGGGCTGCGTGGTGCTGGTGAGCTCGGCCATCAGCGGCTGCACGGACGCGTTGCTGCAAATGGCCGATGGCAATCTGGCGCCTGTTGAGGAGCTTCGCCGGAGGCACCGGGATATTATCACACGCCTTTTCACCGGTGCGGAACGTCGCAGCATGCAGGAGCGCATGGACGCACTCTTTGAGGAAATGCTCTCCGCCCCGGCCGACGAAAAAGTAACCTACGGAGAAATCTTCTCCACCACCATCCTGGCCGCCAAACTGGAGGCCGACGGTTACCGCACCCACTGGCTGGACTCCCGGAAATTGGTGATTAAAGGCAATTTGGGTCTTACTTACCGGAACATTGCCGGGGCCGTCCAGAACGAGAAGGTGGACATTTTTGTGGCTCCCGGCTTCATCTGCAGCACGCCGGAAGGCAAGGTGAGCACCCTGGGCCGCGGGGGTTCGGACTACAGCGCCGCCCTTTACGCCGCCGCCCTGCAGGCCGATTCCCTCCAGATCTGGACGGACGTTCCCGGCATCATGACCACCAATCCCAAGCAGGTGTCCCGGGCCCGTACCATTCCCGAAATGACTTATAACGCCGCCCTGCAGATGGCCGCGCACGGCGCCAAGGTGCTGTATGCCCCCACGGTAGCTCCAGCGATGGAAGCGGGCATAGCCATAGAAATCCTTAACACCTTTTCCCCGGACGGCGGCAAGACCGTAATTTCGGCCGCTGCACGGGAGAGCGGAAATGTGGGTTTGGCGTCCCTCAAACGGGACTCTGTGGTGGAGGTTTGCCTGGTGGGAAGCACCGCTGTCCAAGAGGTGGAAGCCGCCCTTACGGGAGCGGGCATTGCCCCGCTTCGCGTATGGGAGGAAGACGGAAATGTGCTCCTTACAGTGCGTCCCGCAGTGGAAATCCCAGCCCTCAGGGCGCTGCACAGGGCATTCTTCGAGACTTTGCCCGTAGAACAGGTGAATCTGTTCATCGCCGGTTACGGCGCTGTGGGCAAGGCGCTGGTACATATGATTGACGAAAGCGCCCAGATCATAAAAGAGCGTACCGGCAAACATTTAAGAATCGTGGGTGTGGCCAACTCCCGCCAGTATAGCATAGACATGAGTGGCCGTCCCGGTCTCCCTTCGGAAGAGGGAGACTATGTGGATGCGGTTTGTGCCCGCGCCCCCAAGGGGTCCGTCTTTGTGGACTGCACTAACAGCGAGACGCTTTATCAGCGTTACCCGCAGTTGTTCAACGCCGGACTCAACGTGGTATCCTCCAATCGGCGCTCCTTTGCCGTACCTTATGTAATCTATGCTTCCCTGCACGCCGCGGCCCGGGAGAACGGTGCCTTCTTCCGCTACGAAACCACCGTGGGAGCCGCCCTGCCCATGCTGGAGTCCATAGCGCGCGGAGCCAACAGCTGCGACCAGATACTCTCCATAGAAGCCGTCGTATCCTGCACCCTCAACCAGATTCTGGGAGATTACCGGCCCGGAGGAGAGAGCTTTGCCACCCTGGTTCGGAAGGCGCAGGAAGCCGGGCTCACCGAACCGGATCCGCGTCTGGACCTGGGTGGAAAGGACGCTTTGCGCAAACTTCTGATCCTCTCCCGTGAGGCTGGTGTGCGCCTGGAAGAAACCGATGTAGAGGTGGATCCGGTAATTCCCGGGGATCTTTTCGACGTGCCCATCGACCGTTTCTACGAAGGCTTGGAAGCCGCAGAACCGCAGTTTGCCGATGCGGCCCGTTCGGCCGAAGCCCAAGGTTTCCGCCGCAGGTTTGTGGCTTCTCTGGAGAGAGTGGACGGGATGTATCGGGCCAGAATTGGCATACATAATGTTCCGCCCGTTCATCCTGCCTATCATTTAAAGGGAACGGAAAACGCCATTATCGTACGCAGTGCCTTCCATCCCTATCCCCTGGTAATCCAGGGCCCCGGCGAAGGCGCACGGGAAGCGGCCAGCAGTATCCTGAACGATATTTTGCGTTAGATTTCACTGTCCATCCACCGTAAGAGGTGTTTTCGTGGACGAGCAGTTTTTCAGCGGACCGACCCCGCCTTCCACTCGGAGGGAGTCTGGCCGGTAATGGCCTTGAAGGCCCGGTAGAAAGACTTCTCGCTGGAAAAGCCCGCTTCCTCGCCGATGTGACTCAGAAGCGTCTGCGGCTTTTCCTTCATGAGTTTCTGGGCATAACGGACCCTGTAGCCCGTGACATAATCCGTGAACGACGCGCCGGTCTGGCCGTTGATACAGGCCGATATATAGGTGGTATTGGTGCCCAGTTCCCGGGCAATATCGGCCACCCGCAGATCCTTCCGGCGGAAGAGTTCCTCCTCTTCTATCAGGGTGGTGATACGGGTCATCAGGTCCGTTTTTTCTTCGGGCGCAGGAGCGGGCGGAACCGCCTCCCGCTTTTTCTGCCGGCCAATCAGAAGGCCCGCTGCCAGCCCGGCCACAGCCACCAGCAGCACTATGCCCATCGGCCCCCAGGGGAAATGGCTTCCGGCCACCGGCGGCTCCGTATGGAGGATGAAAGCCTGGTTGTACGGATTGAAATTGTCCAAGGGACTCCCGCCCGTTATGACAAGCCGTCCGCCCGGAAGGAACAGCGGATAAACCTCGTATTCCAGCTGTTCAAAAGGACAAGGAGCCGAGAACAGGGACACGCTTGCCTTCCCCCCTTCGAAGGTGGCATCATAGTCCACCCGCACCAGGTAGATTCTCCCGTATTCGTCCCCTGCCTGCAGAAAAGCCTGGCGGGCGGGCCTGTCCACATAACAAAAGGGAGAGTAAACCAGACGGGCGCCGCCTTCCCCACTCATCGGCAGGGTCTCTTCCGTTTCCAGCAGGGAAAACTGCTCCCCGCTCACCTTCAGGAGGGCCGCCTGTCCGTCCGTTTTCCGGATAACGGGAACCAGATACGTGTATTGGCCGATGGTAAAACTATCGGCCTCAAAGTTGTCCATCATGAACGGGAAGGACCATTCCTCCAGAAGGGGAACGGTGAAAGTTTCTCCCGCCAGGCGGTCCACCAGCACGGTGTCCAGCGGTTTTCCATAATTGTCGCGACTGCCGAAAATGATGGCATTGTCCGGGGCGGTCTGGAAGAGAAACGGCCTCAGACGGGGCTGGGACACCTTTTTCACCTCCCGGAAACCTTTTCCCGGCTCGTAGAGG
>JAIKYL010000055.1 GCA_024683255.1 Bacteroidales bacterium
TACTCGTTGATGTTGAGTCCCAGATTGGCCCGCACCTTCCGGTACAGCGTGGATTTGCTGGTACCCAGTTCCTGGGTGAGGGTCTCAATGTTAAGATCCGGCTCGCTCAGGTGCCGCATTACAACCTCGTGCAGACGCTCCATGAAATCGTGGTCCAGTTCACCGGTTACCACGCTGCTGAAGTGGGCTAGCGGCGAGTGCACAAACTGCTGGTTGGCAATATCCCGGTTGCGGAACAGATTGGTGATGGTGGCCTGCAGCAGTTCGAAGGAGAACGGCTTTTCAATATAGCCATCGGCCCCTGCCTCCAAGGTCTCTATCCGCGTTTCCATGCCCACGGCGGCCGTGAGAAGGATCACGGGGATATGGCTGAGTTCCGTGTCTGACTTGATTTGGTTGCACAGCGTACAGCCGTCCATGATGGGCATCATGATGTCTGCCACCACCAGGTCTACGCGCTGGCTCTTTATGATGTCAAGGGCATCCTGGCCGTTGGCGGCAACCACCACATTGTAGTTGTCCGAAAGTTCCTTGGCCAGGTAACCGCGCATGTCCGGAGAGTCGTCCACAATGAGGATGACGTGACGGTGTCCGGTCTCCGGGGCCGCTTCCTGCACATTTCCCTCTTCCGCCATGCTTTCCCCTTCCTCCACCGGGGCCGATGCCGGGAGCGCCACCGCGTCCGGCTGATGCACAGGCAGTTCCAGCACGAAGGAGTTCCACTCCGGCACCCAGGTGTCCAGATACAGGCGGCCATGGTGAAGCGCCGCCAACGAACGGGCGAACGGAAGGCCCAGGCCAGTTCCCTGCGTCTTGCGCTGCTGGGTATCCTGCGACTGATAGAAGGTATCGAAGATGCGCTCTGCATCCTTTTCCGGGATGCGGGGACCGTTGCTGTCCACCCGCACCTTCACGGTTTCTCCATCGGCCGATACCACCATCATTACGCGGACCTGGCCGTCTCCGTACTTGCAGGCGTTGGAAAGGAGGTTGTTGAGAATCTTTTCCACCATATCCTTGGCGCACTGCACCAGAACGGGCTTACCGGGGATGGTGGTCTCAATGTGGATATGCTGGTCCTCCGCCACCTGGTAGAACCAGGAGCAAACCTCCGACACCAGCGAAACCAGATCCAGCGTAACAAAGTTGGGCTGAAGCTCATACTTCTCCATCTTACGCATGTCCAGGAGCTGGTTGGTGAGGGTGAGCAGGCGGTTGGTATTGGCCTGCATGGTAAGGAGTTCTCCCTTGGTATCCTCCGGCAGGTCTTCCCGGGACACAATCTTGTCCAGCGGCAGCTTGATGAGGGTGAGCGGGGTACGGATCTCGTGCGTTATATTGGTAAAGAACTGGATCTTGGCGTCAAACACTTCCTTCTGCTTGTCACTTTCCAGCTGCACCACCTGCTTTTCCATCTCCGTCTTGCGGCGCTTGTCCCGCTGACGCAGCATGAATCCCAAAGCGCCCAGAAGCAGCAGCGTATAAAGGATAAAAGCCAGAGTGGACCGATAGAAAGGAGGAATCACATCTATGGTAAGGGTGCGGGTTGCAGGAGTGCCAGCCACCAGGGCAAAGGCCTGGAACTGGTATTTGCCGGCGGGAAGGTGGGTATACGTCATTTCACCGTTTTGGGAGAAGTCCTGGAAAGTGGAACGGCGGGGACTGGTTAGCACCGTCCGGAAATTGATGGAACGGGCCGAGCTGTATAGCGGCATGGAGAAGCGGATGGTAATGGCCGAGAAATCTTTTTGCCGGAAACGGATATAATCCGAATTCCGGGCGGAACGGCCCTCCTCCGTTATGGAAGTGAGGCCGCCGGACGCTTCTCCCAGGATGTCCGTAATGATCACTTCCGGCATCTCACGGCCACGCGAGGCCGAAGGAGCGAAGCGGAACATGCCAGCGTTGGTTCCGAAGAAAAGGGTGCCTCCGTCCATGGACAGGGAGGAGCCATACGCATACTGGTTGCCGATGCCCGCCGACGATTCCAGAAAGATATCGGCAACGCCGCTGAGGTCCTGGTTCATCTTGATGAGTCCGTGGGATGTGGACATCCAGAGCGTGCCCTGGGAATCCTGCAGCACGGAACAGACGATGTTGGTGGTGAGGCCTTCCTTGCGGGAAAGGTTGCCGAATGCAAAGGCACCGTCCGTCTCCCGGACCGGAACATAATAAACGCCGTTGCCCTCCGTACATACCCAAAGCCGATGCTCATGGTCTTCCGTGACGTCCGTTATATAATTGGAGGCAAGGCCCCGGCCTCTTTCATCCAGACCGACGCGGTGGAAACCGCCGTTATCCATGACCCATAGCCCCTTTCCGTAGGTTCCCACCCACAGTTTTCCGCGGCTGTCCTGGAAAATGGCGTGGATGAAGCTGTAGCCCATTTCTTTGCGGTATTCAAAGCTGTCTTTGGCCCAGTTATATTCATAGAGTCCGTCCGTGGTACCGGCCCAGAGGGTTCCGTCCACCGTTTTATATACCACAACGCCGCGCTGGTCTGTAAGATAATTGCCCGTCTGCTTGCGGGAATCCAGGTCCAAACGGAAGATACCATGGCCGAAAGTGGCCACCCAGAGCGTTCCCGAGTCGTTGTACAGATCCTGTACATTATACTGGGAAGCCGTGCCAAGAAGAGGGGTGAGGTCTTCCACCTTTCCGTCTATGGGATTAAGGAGCGACAGACCGCCGTCCTCCGTACCCAGCAGCACCCGGTGGTCTCCCACGGTCTCCAGGGCGCGGACCATGTTGCCCCGGATGTCTCCGCCCTCGCTCTCTCCCAGGTAACGGGTAACGGTACGGGAATCCTCCCTGCATAAATTGAGGCCGTTATAGAACATGCCGATCCAAACGTTTCCTCTGTTATCCTGGAACATGGACCAGACGTCGTCTCCGGAAAGGGAGGTGAGGTCTCCGCTATTGTACAACAGCCATTCCTGAGAGCCGTCCTCCCGGACAACCAGCACGCCCGTTTCCGTTCCCAACCAGAATGAACCGTCCTCCCGGTGCAGGATATTACGGATTTCTCCGGTATTGACCCGCATGAACTCTTCCGTTCGGCCCGAAGTGACATCCGTGGACATGATAATGCCCGGCTGGACGGAGAACAGCATGGAATTCCCGTATGGATAAAGGTCCCGCACAGATGCACCCGGCAGAGGCTTTTCCGGAGCCCACACCAAGTCGAAGCCGTTCTGGGACACATTGTGCCGATAGAGGGAGCCCTCTGTGGAGAGCATCCACACCTGGCCATTAACATCCGATTCAATCACTTCCCCCTGGAAAGACTCCGGGCTGCCATAACGGACAAGGGAGCCGTCCGAAGGACGCCAGCGGTATATGTTGCCGGC
>JAIKYL010000128.1 GCA_024683255.1 Bacteroidales bacterium
GGAGACAAACCCTTCGTAACTAAGGATTTCGGCAAGTCCCTGGGTATTTCCCGCGTGAGCTTTGCCCCGCAGGAGAAGCTGCTGCCCATGCTGGGGACGGTCCTTGGCGCCACCACCATTTTCTCCACCCTGGTGGCCCCGGCGGGCTCTTTCCACCTGGTGATGGACCGCGAGGTGGCCGAAAGCGAATGGTACGGCTGCACGGACGGAACCACCACCTGCTATATGCGTCTTGCCACCCGGGACCTGCTGGACCGCTTCCTCCCCACCGTGCCGTTTCCGCTGACGCTGATATAGCACGAACCATACGTTCTCGTTGCAGGTACTCCTTATGACCGTAGCAGGTCTGAAAAGAGATGGAGCACCTGCGACGCTAAAATGCATATATGGCCGATTCCCGTTGCCGGTCCCTACCCTAAAAGCAGACCTGCAACGTTTAAGCCTACTACCTGCCACGCCTATTAGGGAGAGGGTAACGTGAGCGAAGCGGACAGGCGACTCCTGCCTCCATCCAATCCACAAAAAACGCCAAAAACGTGGACGGAACCGTTAATTCCGGCCTTCCATCCATGAAAACACCCCCAAAACGTGGACGGATGGCAAAGAAAAAAGATCCTCACACGGAGAACCTTTTTAGAGGGTGGATGATGGGGCTCGAACCCACGACACTCGGAACCACAATCCGATGCTCTACCAGCTGAACTACATCCACCATGTATGGGACTGCAAATGTAGGGATTAATTTTGAATTAACAAAATAAATCTGCTACTGCGGGGCCTTAGAAGGTGATGTATTCGTTGTAAAGCTGATGGGTGTTTTTGACCACTTTGGGACCCACTATTTCATAAAGGGTCAGTCGAACCAGGCGGTTCTGTCCTTTGGGCGCGAGACCCGCGATAGGGAAACTGTAGATGCAGTTAATCTTTTCCAGGGCATCACTGTCCATCTGGACAGGGTTCTCCCCGTTGCCGTCATGGATGAGCATGAGTTCCAGGTTACCGGAGCTGGGATCGTCCTTGTACTCCATGAAAATCCTGTGAGCGTAGTTGGATTCTTTTTTACGGTAGTAGTCCATGTTGAGGTTAACGTAGCCGCCGCTGATGGTGCTGCCGTTCACCGTTATGGGGTCTTCGCCGGGAGACGGGGTCTCGCCCATCTCTGTGGGCTGGGAGATGATGCACTTGGTGTATTTCTTGAGCGTAATCTCGTAATCGGCATTCTCAATGTCGAAATTGATCAAGTAGCGTTCGCCGGTGGACCATTTCCTGTCCGTAATGTCGTTCTTAATGGTGTACAGCACCCCGAAATCGCTCATCAGGGTGGTGTTGTCCCTGGCTGTGACCAGATCGTTCACATTGGTTACATAGTATTCGTCATTGATCCCGCAGGAAACGGCTGTGAGGGCGCAGGCAATGAGGGCGAGGATATATTTTCTCATAGTAACTTTGATTTTCTTGTAGGACGTGCAATAAGTTGAATGTCAATATCTTCAATGGAGTATCCCTTGAATTTGCGCCGTTTCAGGTGCGCGTTTACCAGGGTGGAAAGTTCGTCGTCCACCAGATCCCGGTACGTATGGTTTTCCCGGTCGTAGAGGTGGATGTGCTTGTAGGTGTTGACGTCGAAGAACATCTTGTTGGTGGCCGACAGGCGGCGTCCGTAGATGCGGAGGTCGGCCAGCTGGGACAGGATGTTGTAAACGGAGGCCACCGTAACGCGGGAACCCTGCTGCAAAAGGGCTTCCCGCACCATATCGGCCGATGCGTGCCCCAGGTCCATCATGGCTTCGTGCACCGCCAGGCGCTGCCGGGTGGCCTTGAGGTTGTGCCGACGGAGCTGGGTTCGGAATTCGTCCAGCGTGGGGGTTGTATTAAGGGGAAGGGCCATACTATGCTAAAAGGGATTTGGCGTTGGCTATTGCCGCTTCCGTGACGGTGGCGCCGGAAAGCATCCGGGCGATCTCCCGGACACGGCCTTCCCGGTCCAGCTGCCGGATGGAAGTGACGTCTTCTTTCTTGGAAACCAGGTAATGGGCCTGGCCTTTGGCTGCAACCTGCGGCAGGTGAGTAATGGCAAACACTTGCATGTGGGAGCCCATCCGGCACACCAGGGAGCCCATTTTATCGGCCGCGCTGCCGGATACGCCCGTGTCAATCTCGTCAAAGACCAGGGTGGGCATCTGTGTATGCCGGGCCATCAGGGCTTTGAGACTGAGCATGATACGGGACAGTTCACCGCCGGAGGCCGATTTGGCCACATCGGAGAGCCGCTGCCCGGAGGCCGAGAAGAAGAAATCCACCCGGTCTCCTCCGGAGGGACCAGCCGCAGCGCTTTCCAGGAAAACCTGGAAGACGGCGTGGTCCAGTTCCAGCTCCCGGAGTTGCCGCTGGAGTTCATCGGCAAAGGGTCCGGCCGCTTCCTGACGTTTCCGGTGCAGTTCGCCTGAAAGGGCGTTGTAGGCTATTTCCGCATCGTGAGCGGCCTTCTCCAGCTCCTGCTCCCTTTCGTCCAGATTGTCGGCTTCCTGCAAAAGGCTTTCCAGGCTGTCCCGCCGGGCAATGAGTTCCTGCAGAGAAGCGGCGCCGTGTTTTTTCAGGAGGCCATAGAGCTCTCCCAGGCGGTCTTCCACCCAGGTGAGGCGCTCCGGAGAAACGTCCGTCTGGCTGTTGGCCGATTCAATCTCGGCTTCAATGTCATCCAGCTCCACCCGGGCACTCTCAATGCGCTCCACCAGCGGAGAAAGGGAAGGGACAAAGCGTCCGGCCTTATCCAGGAGCTTTTCCGCTTCCCGGAGGCGCTGGGACAGGGAAGGTCCGTTCTGGTCTTCCCCTCCAAAGAGCGCTTCCGTGGCGCAGAGAGTCTCTTTGATTTCCTCCGCATGGGCAAGCTGATGCTGCTCCGTCTCCAGCTCTTCAAGCTCCCCGTCCCGGAGACCAGCACGGCTCAGCTGCTCAAACTGGGCGGCGTTGTAGTCCCGCTCCCGGAGGAGGGTATCCCTTTCATTGCGAAGCGTTTCCAACGCACGACGGGCATTCTGAAGCTGGCTCCAGGCGTTGGCGCAACGGGCGCGAAGCTCCTTGTTGCCGGCCTTCAGGTCCAGCGCTTCCAGACGGAAACGTTCGTCGGAAAGCTGCAGGGTCTGGTGCTGGGAATGGATGTCCACCAGGCGGGTGCTAAGCTCCTGCAGGACGGCCACGGAAACAGGTTCGTCGCCGGCAAAGCAGCGGGAGCGGCCGCTCTGGGCCACCACCCTCCTGAGGACCAGCATCCCGTCATCGTAAGGGATGTCGTTTTCCCGAAGAATCCGTTCCAGGGCCTCGTCCCTGCCGATTTCGAAGCTGGCTTCCACCACGCAGTTATCGGCGTGCGGGCCTACGATGGAGGCATCGGCCTTGGCACCCAGAACCAGGGACAGCGCCCCCAGCAGGATGGACTTTCCGGCTCCCGTCTCTCCGGTAATAATGATGAGACCCTCCGGGAACGTGATGTCCAGAGAGTCTATCAGAATGTAATTGGAGACGTGAAGGCCGGAGAGCATGCCTTATTCGCCTTTGATGTCGATGGGGTTCTCGCTTTGGGCCTTGCGGTAGAACAGGTCTCCGTTCTCGAATTCGGCAATGGCCACCAGGTCCGGTTTGGGCTGGCGCTCGTAGTACTTGGAGATTTCAATCTGCTCCTTGTTCTCAAACACTTCTTCCATGGTGTCACGGTCGTTGCGGAACTCTTCCAGTTTCTTGGTGAGTTCTTTCTTTTCCGCCATGGCAATCTGGTTGGCCCTCTTGTAGAGGATTACCACAGATTCGTAAATATTGCCGGTGGGGGCGGCCAAATTCTTGATGTCGCGGGTGACCGTGTTCACGGGTACTTTTTTCTTGCTATCCATAATATAATTCGTTGTTCTTATTAGTTTACACCGCCGGTTTCACAGAAGTTTCAAAAATCTTTTATTCGGCGGAGTCGTCCGGAGCGTCCGGGGCATCCTTGCCCAGGATGCTCTGCACCTTGCGGTACAGGCCGTCCAATTCCTTGCGGTAATGGGACTCCGGATATTCGCCCACGAAGTTAAGGTAGTCGTCGACAAACACCAGGTAACGGTCCCGGCGCTTGCTGGCCACACTCAGGCGGGCATAGTTATAGGAAGCCATGGCGGTATAATACAGCACGTCTTCCCGGTAGAAATTATCGGCATTGGTCTTGAGCACGTTGCGGAGCTTAACCTGCGCGGCCAGATAGTCTTCCATGCGGTAATACAGCTTTCCGGCCTCAAAATCCTTCCGGTCCAGGCGGTCCTGCAAGTCGTGCATCATCTCTTTGCAGGCGGCCAGGTGGGCTTCATCTCCGGGGTGTTCCCGCTCATACTCTAAAATGGCGGCCATGCAGGTACGGGTGGGCATCTGGTCCAGTTCGTAGCGGTAGGTGGCGCGGTACATGCAATCCAGCCGATAGAACTCCGCATCGGGAGCGAAGGGGCTGCGCGGGAAGTTCTGGATAAAGCTGGCAAAGTTGCCTTCGGCCGTATAGAAATCCTTGTTGCGGTAGTTGGACATGCCCCAGTAGAACTGGACCGTGTCGTCGCGCGCCGTCCCGTTGGTGAGGACGGCCATGGATTCGAACAGCTGGGCTGCCCGGGCGAACTTCTTGTTCTGGTAATAATTCATGGCTGCCGCATACTTGGCTTCCACGTCGTTGGACGTGAGCAGGGTCTCGAACTTGCTGGCGCAGGCTCCTGCGGTTACCAGGATTGCTATGGCAGCTATCTTCAGGGTCTTCATCGTTTAACTGTTTTGTTCAATGAGGAATTTTTCCGCATCCCGGGCGGCCATGCAACCCGATGCGGCGGCCGTTACGGCCTGACGGTACCGCGGATCCTGCACGTCGCCTGCGGCAAATACGCCGGGTACGCTGGTGCAGGAGGTTTTTCCGTCGGTAATGATGTAGCCGGCTTCGTCCAGCGAAAGCCAGGGTGCGAACAGGGCCGATGAGGGAGAATGGCCGATGGCCAGGAAGAAACCGTCTATGTCAATGTCAAAGACCTTTCCGTCCTTCCTGAGCAGCCGGGCTCCCGTTACGCCCCATCCGTCACCCAGTACTTCCTGGGTGTTGCAGTTCCAGAGTACCTCTATATTATCTTTGGAGAGCACCTTTTTCTGCATGATGGGGGAGGCGCGGAAAACATCCCGCCGTACAATCATATATACCTTTTTGGCCAGTCCGGCCAGGTAGAGGGCTTCTTCACAGGCGGTGTCTCCGCCGCCCACCACGGCAACGGTTTTCTTGCGGAAGAAGAAGCCGTCGCAGGTGGCGCAGGCGCTCACGCCCGAGCCCTTGTATTTTTCTTCTGAAGGAAGGCCCAGATAGCGTGCCTGGGCGCCTGTGGCAATGATAAGGGTTTCCGCTTCCAGATCCGTCTCTCCGTCAATGACCACTTTGAAAGGCCGATTCCCCAGGTCTACGGCCGTGGCCGTACCCTGCCGGATATCGGCACCGAAACCGCGGGCCTGCTCCCGCATGGAGTCCATGAGGGTGTTGGCGTCCACTCCGCCCGGGAATCCGGGGAAATTCTCCACTATGGTGGTAGTGGTGAGCTGTCCGCCGGGCTGGATACCCTCGTACAGGACGGGGGAGAGATTGGCGCGGGAGGCGTAGATGGCTGCCGTGAAACCGGCCGGGCCGCCGCCCAGGATCAGGCACTTGACTTTTTCCATGCTTATCGCTGTAAAGTGGTCATGAAATCCTTCTGGTACACGATGCGACGCACTGCCGTGTTCTGGTGGTTACCGTTTTCATCGGCCGAGAATTGGAAGTCCGTATGCAGCAGGGAAACCTGGTTCTGGCCCAGCATGTGGGTCCAGGCGTTTCCGTAGCGGGCGCAGGTGCTGGCAAAATAGCGGGCGGTATCGTATCCCTGGAAGGCGAACTGGGACGGCTCCGTCTGGAACAGGGCGCGGTACGCCTTCACAAAGCGGTCCACAGCAGGATTGTTGTAATCTACGAAGTATGAAGTGCTTATGTGAAGCGAAGCCTGATGGTATGCACTGCCGTCAATGGTGTCGAAGGTGCGAACCTTGGACGGGGCGTACATGACAATGTCGTAGCCCTTGCCCATCATGATGCCCAGGTTGCGGATCACATCGCCGATGAAGGCCTCGCTCTCGGATGCCACCACCACGCGGTTCACGGTACCCTTCACCATCTTTTCCGTAAGGATGTTGGGAATGCCGCGGCCTTCCACAATGGCGTAGCTGAGGATCTCGTAGGGGAGTTCCTGCTGGGCCATGGAGGTGCGGATGGCAACGGAAGCGGTTACGTTTCCGGCGCCCTTTTCGCTGATGAACAGGATCTGTTCACCCTCCTTGTAGTCTTCCTTTACCCATCGGCCCAAGTCGTCATACTGGTTTTCCACGGGGGTGGGAGCCTGGATGAAGTTGTGGTAATTGGCAGCCAGGGTGCCGGCTTTCTGATCCAGCGGGGAAATCACGGGAACGCGTCCGTCCACCCGCTGCAGGATGGCCTCGATGTCCCGGCTGGCCACAGGCCCCAGCACAAAGTGGTCCTTCACCAAGGCGTCGATGGGCGGGATGCCGGCCGACAAGTCGTACACGTTCATGTTCACCTTGAGTCCGTCGGCCTCCAGGTCCTTCACGGCCATGAGTACGCCGGAGTAGAAGTCCATATTCACCTCGCTCACCTTGCCGCCTGCGTTAAGGGGCAGGATAAGGGAGAAGTCCACCTGGTCCCGGGAGGTCCAGGCCAGGATGGTGCTGTCTATCTGGTTGGGACGCTGAGCCGGGTCCAGGAGCGTGGGATCTGCTCCCATGTCTTCCGGAACGGCTTCCTGCGCGGTGGAAGGGCCTTCCTGGGCCTCTTCCGTCACTTCCTTGTCTTCTTCCTGCTCCGCCTCCACAGGGATGCCTTCACCATTTTTCACAGGGATCTTAAGGACCTGGCGGGTTTGCAGTTTCTTGTTCTTGAGGCCGTTGAGCTCCATGATTTCCTTGGCCGTAACGCCGTATTTCTTGGCAATGTCGTCCAGATCCTCATACCAGCGCACCGTATGCTCAATATAGGTGGTGGCGGCGGGGCCGGACGGCTCCTGCGGCTGTGCGGCAGCTTCCGCGGCGCCTTCCTTGAAGGGAATCAGGATGATGGCGTTCTTCTGCAGGCCGGTCTCCCGGAGCGGGGGATTGGCTTCGTAGATCTCTTCTACGCTCACGCCATAGGCCTTGGCAATGCTGAAGAGCGTCTGGCGCTCCAGCACCACGTGGGACAGGTAGATTTTCCCGTTCAGCTTCACCTTTTCCTTGGAAACGGTGACAGGAGTGGGAGTATATCCGCCGTTATTGTCCTGAGCGAAGGCTGTCCCGCCCATGGAGGCGAGAAAGGCGGAGAGAACGAGGATGGCGATTCTTTTCATGGCGTTCTTGTTATAAAGTGTCGGCAAAGCCGGCAAGGCTGCGGCAAAAAGTATCCCAGCTCAGGCGCTGCTTTTCCCGGCCGATGGCCGCGATACAGCTTTCCCGAAGGGCGGGGTCTGCAAAAAAGCGGAGGATTTCCTCCCGGATTACCAGCGGGTCCGGGGCCGATGCGACAATTCCCGTGCCACGGTCTCCGATGGTTCCCTTGAGGCCGCCCACGTCGGTGACCACCATGGGAATGTCGAAGTGATACGCAATGGCGCTGATGCCGCTCTGGGTGGCGCTCCGGTACGGGAGGACGGCCACATCGGCCGCGCTGAAAAAGCGCTTCACCTCCGAGTCCCGGATGTAGTCCGGGAAAACGTGCACTCGCTCCTTCCCGGGCATGGAATCTATGATAGCCTGATACTTGTCAAAGGAGCCGTACGGTTCTCCGGCAATTACCAGCTGATAGTCTTCCGGCAGGGTCTTGAATGCCTCCAGCAGGATGTCCAGCCCCTTGTATTCCCGGATGAGTCCGAAGAAAAGGAGGGTCTTGAGACCGGGCCGGAGACCCAGCTCCCGCTGCGCCTCTTCCTTGGGCATCTTGGGGCCGAAATGGGAATAGAGCGGATGGGGCAGGAGGATATGGGGTGCGTCCGGACGCAGCTGCAGGAGGTCTTTCTCCACGCTTCCCGACATGGAAACGAAGCCGGTACAACCCTTAAGGAAATAGCGGGTGAGGGGCTTGTCAAACCAGTGGGGTTCGTGGGGGATCACGTTGTCCAGGACCACGATACTTTTGCATCCGGCGTGCCGGGCCACGTAACCCAGCGACGGGGCGAACCAGCTCATCCAGTATTTCATTACCAGAAGGTCTGCTCCCCACTGCCGGATGGCGCGGGCGGTGCGGATGTAGGAGAAGGGATTAACGGTGTCCAGGATGGCTTCGGCCTGTACCGGCGTGGCTTCATCCTCCGGCGTAACGTACTGTGTCTTGCCGGGGAAAAGGAAGTCCGGATACTGCCGGGAAAAGCTGTATGCCCGGGTATCAAAAGCGCATTTTCCCAGTCCTTCCAGCAAGCTGGCGTTGAACTGGGAAATGCCTCCCCGGAGGGGGTAAAAACTGGACAGGACCGCTACCTTCATGGAAGGTTACTTGTTCTCCTTGCTCTTGATGTAGGCGGCGTTGAGGCCGGCAAGGATTTCGTCCGTAATATCCAGGCGGGGGTCACCGGTGACCACGGGAGCGGAAATGTTGTTGGAAGAGGAAGTGGTGAGGATGAGGGCATATTTATGCTCTTCATTGAATTCCTTCACATAGGAGGAGATGGCGTCCATGATCTGGTTGAGCATAACCTGCTGCTCTTCGGCCATTTCCTGCTGCTTGGTTACCACATACTGCTGGTATGCCTGCTGCTGTTCGCCCAATTTCTGGTATTGGACCTGGGCCACGGACTGGGTAAGGAGACCCTTGTCCATCTTGTTCTGGAAATCTGCGGCGTCTTTTTCCAGCTTCTTGCCGCGGCGGTCAATCTCGCCCTGGATGCCGGCCACCTTGGTCTCTACAACGGAGTTGAGATCGTTGGCCATATCGTAGCCCTGCATCACTTTGTCCATATCGAAGAAGACGATGCTGCCGGCGGCGGCGGTGGTGTCTGCCGCTGCGGTCTGGTTGGCCGGGGCCGGGTTGTTGTTCTGGTTGCAGGCAACCAGGGTCATCAGTGCGGCGAGGCCGCATACGAGGATGTTCTTTTTCATTCTATTATTGTTTGTTATCTTTCCGTAAAGTCTGCAAATTTAACTATTTTTTTCGGATTTCCCCAAGATAGGCCTTAATAGTTTGTTCCAGGCCCATGTACAGGGCATCCGAAAT